>CBDULG010000029.1:0-16385 GCA_965367985.1 uncultured Rhodocyclaceae bacterium | reverse complement strand
GATGTTCCCCGGCGGCTCGAACCCCTTGCGGAGCAAGGAGGAGGTCAGACCATGGTGTTGCGTTCAATCGTGCTCTTGCGTGTGCGGCGACCCTTCCCGGCACGCGAGGGCATGTTGCACAGGCCGCACACGTATTCATGCGTCGGGTCATACGCATGCGCGACGTAATTTCCGCCGCAGCAGGTGCAGGTGGCCTGGTGAAGCAAATCGGCGTCAAAGAAGCGGACCAGCGTCCATGCGCGCGTCAGGCTCAGCACTTCTTCCATGTCTTCAGCTTCGATGTGATCGCTGTACAGGCGGAAGGCTTTGAGGATGGCGTCCAGGTCGCTGAGGCCAGCCTCCGTTTTCATGAAATGGAAGAAAGACATGAACAGCGACGAGTGCACGTTCGGTTGCCACGTCATGAACCAATCGGTCGAGAACGGCAACATGCCCTTCGGTGGCGAGACGCCGCGCACTTCCTTGTACAGCTTGAGCAGGCGTTCGCGGCTCAGCTTGGTTTCGCTCTCCAGCATCTGCATGCGCGCGCCCAGTTCGATCATGTCGACTGCGCGCTGGATGTCCTCCGCTTCGGCAAGCACTGTCTTGTTACGCATCGGTGGCTCCGTAGTCGATCAGGCCAGCGCTTCGAGCGGCTTGCTCGCCGCGACGATCGCGGCATGCAGCATCGAGGTGGAGGCGTCGCGCCCCTTGCCGCTGAGCATGCCGAGCACCGTGCTGTCGCTGAAACGGAACCGGCACAGCACCATCTGCTGGCTGGCCATGCGGGCGACCTGTGCGGTCGTGAGGTTCTCGAGCATGTCGGCTACATCGGCTGCGATGCCGAGGCGGAACATCGCCGCTTCCCGATCCTCGCGCACCATTTGCTGGGCGAGCATGAGATAGGCGAGATTCAGCTCCCGTATTTCATCCTGCATGTCGGTGTTCTTCATCGAATTCTCCTGACCAATTCCGCGCTTGTCGCATGTTGGGTGTCATTGTCCTCGGCGGCAGACCAAGCGGGTATCGGGCAGGCGGGTAAAGTGACGTACAAGTTTGCTTACAACTTTGTGTCAGTATTTTTCTGACATTACGTCAAATTTTGTTACAGAAGTTCCAGAACCGCCGGCGAATGCCGGGCGGGTGCAGCGGACAGCTGGCGAGGAGTCAAGCGATGCGGCGAACGTCGCCCTGGTCCTGCAGCCTTTTCAGCATAGCGCTGACCGACATCGGCCGTCCGAAGTAAAAGCCCTGAAAAAACCTGCATTTCTCGTCTTTGAGTCGATCGATCTGTTCGACCGTCTCGACGCCTTCCGCGACGGTCGCGCGGCGCATGCTGTGAGCCAGCGCGATGATCGCGCGCACGATCGCCGCATCCTCGTCGTCCGCGCACAGGTCGTGGACGAATGACTTGTCGATCTTGATCACATCGAGTGGAAAGCGTTTCAGGTAGGCCAGCGACGAGTAGCCGGTGCCAAAGTCATCCACCGAAATGCGCACCCCCATATTGCGCAAGGCACGCAGCATTCCGGCGGTCGACTCGACGTCGTGCATCAGCGACGATTCGGTGATTTCTAGGATCAGGCTGGCCGGTGGCAGGTTAGAACAGCTCAGCGCATCGCGCACCGCCTCGAGCAGGCGCGGCTGGCCAAACTGCATCGCCGACACGTTGACCGAAACATACATGTCGCCGTGTCCCGCGTCGCGCCACGCCTGGCATGCGTCGCACGCCGCGGCAAGCACCCAGGCGCCGATGTCGATGATCAACCCGGTCTCGTCTGCCAGCGGGATGAAGCGATCGGGCGCCACCCGGCCAAGGCGCGGGTGATTCCAGCGCACCAGCGCCTCGGCGCCGACGATGCGCCCGCCATCGGCATCGACCACGGGCTGGAATTCGAGGAACAGTTCATCCCGTTCGACGGCGCGGCGCAGATCGGACTCCAGCACCATGCGTTCGGCGGACGCGGCATTCATGCTGCGCTCGTAAAATCGGTAACCGTTGCCGCCGCTGCGCTTGACCAGCGCGCTGGCGGTCTCGGCGTTCATCAGCAGATCGTACACTTGGCTGCCGTTGTCGGGCACGCGGGCCACGCCAATGCTCGGGGTCAAGAACAGCTCGATGTCGTCCTTCAGGAACGGCGCATCGAATGCGTGCACGATCCAGGCCGCGAAGGCCTCGGCGTCGCTCGCCAGCTCGACGTCGGGTAAGAACACCGCAAATTCGTCGCTACCCAGACGCGCCAGCAGGGCGCCACCGGGCATGGCATCGTTCAGGCGCATACTGATCTGCTGGATGATCGCGTTGCCGGCCTCGTAGCCAAAGCTCGCGTTGATGCGCAAGAAACGATCGATGTCGATGACGAACAGCGCGGCGCGCCGCGCTTGGCGCGCCTGAAGGCTATCGTTGATCCACTCCGTGACACGCGTACAGAAAAGGTTGTGGTTGGGCAGGTCGCTGAGCTTGTCGAAATTCGCCAGTTGCCGGATGTGATGGTCGGCGCGCCGCACCGCGCGGCGCGCCGCAGCGCCGCGCAGCTCGCGCTCGATCACCGGCACCATATGTTCATAGTCGCCCTTGGCAACGAAATCGCTTACCCCTTCGTACATTGCCGATACCGCCAGCTGATTGCTGATGCAGCCGGAATGGATGATCAAGGGTATGTCGCGACCACTGCGCTTGAGCACTTCGAGCGCGCCCAGCGCATCGAAGCCCGGCATGTTGTGGTCGGATATGATCAACCGCCAGTTCTCGCTGGCCAGCGCGCTGGCCATTTCGGCGGCCGAATCCACGCGCCTGTAGTCGAGAAATACACCACGCCGCGCCAGTTCCGTCTTGAGGAGAAACGCGTCGTCATGCGAATCATCGACGATCAGCACGCGTACCGGCGTGCCGTGGCTCGTTTCGCCATTCGACGTGGCGTGCTCTGGCACTTCGCGGTTGGCCTCAGGGCCGTGCATGCTCGGCCCGCACCTCCGACGCCCCTTCATCGGTGGCCGCGTCGGTGGTCTCATCGGCCGGCGCCTCCAGCGTTTTGTCGAGCGCCGCCCGAGCGCCGCGCTGCTGCACCGCCGCGACCTGGTTCCGGCCCTGGGCCTTGGCGACGTACGCCGCCTGATCCGCACGCTTGACCATGGCATCGGCGTCCGCCATGCCGACATCACGCTGCGCGACGCCAACGCTGATCGACATGCGCAGACGCGTTTCGCCAATCACTACGCGTGCGCGATAAACAGCCTGACGCAAACGCTCGGCGCACCGCAAGGCATCGGCCAGCGTCGTATCGGGGCACAGCACGAGAAACTCGTCGCCGCCAGTGCGCGCCACCATGTCTTGAGATCGCACCACCTGCTTGAGCGCCGCAGAGGCCTGGCGCAGGACTTCGTCACCGACATCGTGTCCGTGCGTGTCGTTGACCTGTTTGAAGTTGTCGACATCGATCACCATGCAACAGAGCGGGCGGCGGGAACGCGAGGCGCTTGCCCATTCCTGTCGAATCCGTTCAATCGCATAGCGACGGTTGGGAAAACCGGTCAACGGGTCGGTCAACGCGGCCTCCTGCAAGCGGCGATTGCTGACCGCCAGTTCAGCAGCAAAGCGACGAATCTGCTCGCGGTCGCGCTCCACTTCCTGCTGCAGCCGAATGACGCGATGGCCGGCACGCAAGCGGGCAGCCAGTACGCGCGGACGGATCGGCTTGGCGACGAAATCGTCCACCCCGTGCTCGAACGCCTCGATCAGCCGTTCTTCGTCCTTGAGTTTGGTCAGCAGCAGAATATATATCGAGCGGCCAATGCGCGTCTGGCGCAGCACGCGGGTCAGTTCCAGCCCGCTCATTTGCGACATTGCGGCGTCCACCAGCATCATCTGCGGCTGCACTTCGAGTGCAAGCTCCATGCCGTCGCGTCCGTTATCCGACTCGAACACGGTGTGGCCGGCGCGCTCGAGCAGCCCGCGCAGCATGGCGCGCAGTTCAGCACTCTCGTCCACCATGAGCACGCGCATCGAAGCGGCGCCCTTGGGCCGCGCAATCGCCTTGACTTCAGCCTCGCCGGAAATTCTTGGCGCCACGACGGTCGGCGTTTCAGATGGCGCCGCCGCGCCGGCGCCCACCAGTTCAGCCAGTGGCGGCACATGCCGGGTCGTCACATGCAGCGTGCGGCCCCAGTCGCCCCATTCGGTGATGACCGTATCGCAGATCAGCGCAAGCGTGCCTTCATCCAGGTCGAACAGCGCGCCCCGCGCATACAGCGTCTGTACCAATTCGGCGCGTTCATGCGCATCGGCCTGACACAAGGCGCGCAAGGCATCGGCGATATGCAGGACATGCAGCACATGACGCGCGCGGCTGTCATCGGCGCTCCCAACCTGACCGGGCAACTCGAAATCGCGTGCCGCGGTGCAGAACATTTCGGGCAGACCCCAATCGGTCAACATGGCTGCGGTGAGCTCGCGGTGGTCCATCGCGAAAGCCGCGCGCTCGAGCGAAACGATGCTCTCTTCAGGCGACGCCCGCGCCGCCAGCAGCACGTCGCTGTATTCGGGCGGGTACAGAGTCGCCAGCGCAAGATTGCCCACCTGGCACAACAGCCCGAGGCAGAACATTTCATCGGCCGCGGCACAGCGAACCCGCTTCGCCAGCGCCTGCGCGGCCAGGCCCATCAACAGCGCGCCCGACCAGTAGCGCTCGTAATCGAACGCGTCGCATCCACCACTGCGGTAATTGGAGAGCAAGGAGAACCCCAGCGCCATGTTTCGCACTGCCGGCAGTCCGAGCACCATTAGCGCGTCCTGCACCGAGGCGACCGGTCTTCCAGCGCCGTTGGCCGCGCTGTTGGCACCCTTGACGAGGCGCCCGACGAAGGCCGGGTCGGTCTTGATGACGCGGGACAACTCGGCAAGCGACAGGTCCTCCTTGCGAGTCAGCCGGATGATCGCCAGCGCAACGCCTTTTGGGGAAGGCAAATCACCTGAGGCCTTGAGCTTTTCGAAGGTATTTACGTCTATTGCCGGCATGCGTTTGGAGTCGTGGGTGCGCACAAGTGACATTATCGTCTTGTGGTCGCTCACACCAGTAACGGGAGGTGATCGGCGGAACTTGAGCAAGTGGCCGGCGGCACTGCGGAACGCGTCGCGGCACGCAGTCGTGGCCGCCCGAACGCCTGCTAGAATGCCCCTTGCGAGGAACGACAGATGAAGTTTTGCTCAGCCTGTGGCGGCACGGTCAGTTTGCGCATTCCCGCGGGGGATGCGATGCAGCGTCACGTATGCAATACGTGCGGAGAAATCCATTACAGCAATCCCAAGCTGGTGGTTGGCGCAATTCCCGAATGGGGCGACCAGGTGCTTCTGTGCCGCCGTGCCATTGAACCGCGCTACGGCAAATGGACGGTACCCGCCGGCTTCATGGAGAACGGCGAGACCACAGCGAACGCCGCCGCGCGCGAAACACTCGAAGAAGCCTGCGCACGCATCGAAGTGGGCCCCGCCTACGCCATGGTCAACCTCCCATTCATCAGCCAGGTGCATCTGTTCTACCGCGCGCGGCTCCTGTCGGACGAATTCGCACCGGGCGAGGAATCGCTCGAAGTAGCGCTTTTCGAGGAAGCCGAGATTCCCTGGGAGGAAATGGCCTTCCGCTCGGTCACCTTCGCGCTCAAACGATTTTTCGAAGATCGACGCAAGGACCGCTTTTCGTTTCATACTGAGGATATCGAAGTCGCGCAATCGCCCGCGCCGCGCGGAACCTAAAGGCGCCGACGCCGATCAAAGGATTGTCGGCCGCCGGTTCTGGACTACGTCTGTGTCAGCGCGGGTCACACAGGAGGATGTTCGGATCATGCACTTGGCAGACCCTCTCGCCCCCACGGGTAACAGCGCCAGGCGTCGCAAGCCTTGGATTCTTACGCTTGATGTCAACGGGCGGCCGCATCGCTGGGTCAATTGGCAGGCGGCGTGCACCTATCACGCCCGCGACATGGTGGCGTGGTCGACCGGCGAGCAGGCCTTTCTCATTTTCGGCGGACGCTGCCGGCTCACCGGCGAGCGCTCGTCAATCTGCAGCCAGAGCATCATCGCCATCAAGGGACGCGCCTTGCGTCCGGCGGCGTTTCGTCAGGTGCCTCCGCTCAACAATCGCGAGCTGTTCCATCGCGATCGTCACACCTGCGCCTACTGTGGCACCACGCTCGACGGCGCGCGGCTGACGCGCGACCACATTCACCCGGTGTCACGCGGCGGCAAGGATCGCTGGATGAACGTGGTGACGGCGTGTCGCAGCTGCAATCAGCGCAAGGACAATCGCCGTCCGGAAGAAGCGAACATGACGCTGCTGTACGCGCCGTATGTGCCGAACAAGGCCGAATATCTCATTTTGTCGAACCGCAACATCCTCGTCGACCAGATGGACTTCCTGCTGCAGCACCTGCCGCAAAAAAGCCGCATGCGCAACCTGCAGGGCTGATCATGCCTCTGCGGCGGCGGCCTTGATTTCCGACTGGCGGCGGCTACCTTCGGGCGCAGGGTCGATGAGTGCGATCACCGTCCACCCCGCCTTGGGTACGAACAGGTTGTCGGCGGTGAACACCTCGACGCGCCCCTTGTTGTCCACGCCGAACAGCGGCGTGGCGCGCTCGCCATACTTCTCATTGAATTTCTCGAAGGTAAAGGCTTCGCTCAGATTGGTGCTGCGGATTTCCGCTCCGCGCGCCAGGCGACGCGACATGTCGACGAAATTCGCGCGATCGCCGAATGCCCACAATCCCGCCACGGACACGCTCTTGCGGCCCTTCTCGACCGGGCTGACACGCAGCGCAAAGGAGCGTTTGGGACCAAAATACGCCCTGAACCGCGTGCATGCCAGCTCATTCAAATGTTCGTCGGGGGTAAGCGCCAGCACGCGCCCCAGGCCCGCCGTATCAAGGTAATTTTCTGCGTGCTCCGACAGCGGGTTGCCGTAGTAGGTTTTCAGCCCCGCCATGCGTGCGCGGCTGACGTTGTCCCACAGCGTGTCGGTGAGGCGAACCGCCACCTTATGCTGGGCCAGTGCCTTGGCGATCGCCCGCGCCAGGGGATTGGCGCCAACCATCAGGAATCCGCCCGAGCCCGGCTCGGCTACCTTGAGCACACGCGCCAGCGGAGCAGCGGTGAGACTCTGCAGGACCACCGTGCCGATGATGACGACGAAGGTTAGCGGAACCAGCATCACCGCTTCTTCGAATCCCAGCGTCTCGAGTTGCAGTGAGAACAAGGCGACGACCGCCGCCGCCACGATACCGCGCGGTGCGATCCAGGCCAGCAAGGCGCGTTCACGCCAGTTCAATGACGAGCCGCGCGTTACGAACGCGACCTCCAGGGGACGTGCGACGAACTGGACCACGAAGAAGATCTGCACTGCCACCCAGCCCAGTTCATGCAACAAGCCCAGATCGAGGCGCGCCGCGAGCAGGATGAACAGGACCGTGATCAGCACTAGACTGAGGCTTTCCTTGAATTCGAGGATTTCCTCGATCGGCACACCCTTGCGGTTGGCCAAATAGATGCCCATGACGGTTACCGCCAGCAGGCCGCTCTCATGTGCCATGGCATGCGACAGGGCAAATGCCCCCATCACCGCCGCCAGCGTCGCAACGTTGTAAAGATAATGCGGCAACCAGTCGCGGCGCAGCGCCTCGCCGAGCAGGTAGCCAATGCCGATGCCGACCAAGGTGCCCGCCATCACCACACGGAAAAACACTGCGAGGGTGTCGAGAAAGGCGCCGCCCGATCCGGCGGAGACGATGAACTCGAACACCAGCACAGCGAGCAGTGCGCCGATCGGGTCGATGATGATGCCTTCCCAGCGCAGGATGCTTGCCACTTTGGCGGTCGGCCGCACGGTGCGCAGCATTGGCTGGATCACGGTCGGCCCGGTCACCACCATGATCGCGCCGAACAGCGTCGCGATGCCCCACGAGAAATCCACCAGCCAGCGCGTTGCCAACGTGATCACCAGCCAGGTGATCAGCATGCCGGTGGTGACGAAGCGCCGCACCACACGCTCGAGCCCGGTGATCTGCGAGAACTTGAGTGTCAGGCTGCCCTCGAAAAGGATCACCGACACCGCCAGCGAGACGAATGGAAAGAGCAGATCACCGAGTAGTTTGTCCGGGTCGAGTCCGCCGGCCACTGGGCCGATGAGGATGCCGGCGAGCAGCAGGAAGAGAATTGCCGGCAGGCGCATGCGCCAGGCCGCCCATTGGCAAAGGGCGCCAATCACACCGATCCCGGCAAGTAGGACAATCGTATTTTCGCTCACTGAGATTCCTTGTTCGCGCCGGGCTCATGCCTGGCCGAAAATTTCCTGATCGATCAGACGCGACGCCGGCGCACCGGCTTTCCACGTCGCGCCCGCGCACCGGGCGCGTCCCGCCATGCCTCAGGCACGGCCACCTCGCACCACTGTCCGGGCGTCAGTTCGCCCAGTGTCCACTCCCCTACCGCGGTGCGGATCAGTCGCAGGGTCGGATGGCCAACACGTGCGGTCATGCGCCGCACCTGGCGATTCTTGCCCTCGCCAATCACCAGTTCGAGCCAGCTTGTCGGTAACGCCTTGCGCTCGCGAATCGGCGGCGTGCGAGGCCACAGCCACCTCGGTTCGTCCACTCGGCGCACATGCGCCGGTCGCGTAACGAAGTCACCCAGATCGACGCCCGAACACAGTGCTTCGATGGCGGCCGTGCCGGGCTCACCTTCGACTTGTACCAGATATTTCTTTGCCGCCTTGTGCCGCGGATCGGCGATGCGATGCTGCACGCGACCGTCGTCGGTAAGCACCAGCAAGCCCTCGCTGTCCGTGTCGAGGCGGCCCGCCGGATAGACACCGGGCACATCGACGAACGCCTTGAGCGTTACGCGCTCACCTTGGGGTGAGAACTGGCAAAGGACGCCGAACGGCTTGTTGAACAGCAGAATGCGCGACATGCCGATAACGCCGGGCGCCCGAGCCGCAAGCCCAATGGCTTGCGGCCGCTGCGTTCAGGCTGCGTAGCAGCGCAAGCGATGCGAAAATTCCTGCAACTGGGCAATACCGCTTTGCTCGGCGCGGTCCAGCCAGTCGCGCAATTGCGCCAGTAACTGATCGGTCGACGCCGCCGAACGCGCCCACAGGGCCGCCAGCTCGCAACGCATGCGCTCGATCGTCTCGAGCCTTGCGCTGTGCGCCAGCGCCGCCTTGCGCTGTGCCGCCGCTTCGGCGGGCAGGTTGTCGGACTGCACCAGCCGGCGCAGCTCGCGCGTCTTGAGCTTGAAGGTCTCGCCATGCTTGAGGCGCAGTGTTTCGACCTCTTCATGATAGATGCGCTTGAGCGAACTCATGTAACGGGTCATTACGTCGTGACGATGGGTAATGATGGCTTGCAGCATCTCGCCGTCGGGCACCAGGCGGGCCTTGCAGAAGCGCGGCGTGGGAATGACCTTCTTCGCCTTCGCCAGACCGACCATCTGAAGCATGCGGATGTACATCCAACCGATGTCGAATTCGTACCACTTGGCCGACAGTTTGGCCGACGTGGCAAAGGAGTGATGGTTGTTGTGCAACTCCTCGCCGCCGATGAGAATGCCCCACGGCACGAGGTTGTGCGAGGCGTCGGCACTGTTGAAGTTGCGATAGCCCACGAAGTGCCCCACACCGTTGATCACGCCCGCCGCGAAGAACGGGATCCACATCATCTGCACCGCCCAGATGGTCAGCCCGGCGGCGCCGAATAACAGTAGGTCGATCACCAGCATCAAACCGAGGCCGACGAAATTATGTCGGTACACGTTGTGCTCGACCCAGTCGTCCGGCGTGCCGTGGCCGTACCGGTCGAGCGTTTCCTGCACCTTCGCTTCCGCCTGATACAGCTCGGCGCCTTCCCACAGTACCTTCTTCAGGCCACGCACCTGCGGGCTGTGCGGATCGTCCACTGTTTCGCACTTGGCGTGATGCTTGCGGTGAATGGCCGCCCATTCCTTGGTGATCATGCCAGTGGTCAGCCACAGCCAGAAACGGAAGAAATGACTGGGCAAGGGGTGCAGATCCAGCGCGCGGTGCGCCTGATGACGGTGCAGGTAGAGCGTGACCGATGCGATGGTCACATGGGTCAGCCCCAACGCCACCAGCACATAGCCCCACCAGGGTAAATCAACGAGTCCGGAAAGCATGTTTGAGCGGTGCCTTGAAAAAAGTAGTTACAGGATTATACGTGACTGCGAACGGTGTTTAGAAAGCGGCGAGTGCAGTGCGTTCAACGTTGGCGTGCCGCGGGCAAGCGCGATATCGGTTGCGCCGCGTCGAAATGGCGCTGCCAGTTGTCCAGGTAGGCGCGCGCAATGCCGCGCTGGCCGTGCAATATCAGCACGTTTTCGGCGTTCTTGCGCGCCGCCGACCAGGTGAGATTGTACGAGCCGGTCACCACTACACCATCGCGCAACGCGGCGTCGATCAGCAGAACCTTGTTGTGCGCCGACGCATGGCGACCGTCGAGCGCCACCGACACGCCCGCTGCAAGCAACAACTGCAGCGCGCTGTTGCCGCGACGATGCATGTTTTCGTCCACCAGCACGGCGACCCGCACGCCGCGCCGATGCGCCGCGATCAAGGCGTTGGCGATCGGCTTTCGGGTAAAGATGAAGCTCTGCACATGCACGGTTTGCCGCGCACCGCCGATGAGCGCGATCAGCCGCGGCTCGATCGCATCGTGCGGCGAAAACAAGACCTCAACGCGCCCCTCCGCGGCGACCGGCCCGGTTGCCGCCATTGCGGTTTGCACAAGGCAGCAAACGACAAGCAGCCAGATTTTCCTCACGCGCTTCGTACCATGCGGGCAGCGAAGAAGCCGTCGGTGCCGTGGTCGAGCGGATCGAGATGCAGCGTGAGCCGTTCATCGCCGGGCAAGGTCACGCCTTGCCGCGCGAGAACGGGCGCGGCGGCTTCGAGCGCAAACCCGGGCATGTCGGCAAGAAAGCCATCGACCACGCCCTCGTTTTCATCCGCCAGCACGCTGCAGGTCGCATAGACCAGCACGCCGCCGGGGCGCACCAGCCGCGCCGCCGCCGCGAGGATCGACGACTGCGCCGCGGCAAACACCGCAATATCGTCGCGGTCGTGGCGCCATTTGAGGTCCGGGCTACGCCGCAAGGTGCCCAAGCCGCTGCACGGTGCATCGACCAGCACGCGGTCGGCCTTGCCCGCGAGTCGCTGCAGGCGCACATCGTTCTCGCCCTGCATGGTCATCGGCGCGATGTTGCTCACCCCGGCGCGGCGTGCGCGCAGCGCGAGTTCGGAGAGCCGCCCGGACGACACATCGAAGGCGTGCAACCGCCCGCTGTTGCGCATCATCGCCGCCATGTGCAGCGTCTTGCCACCGGCGCCGGCGCAGAAATCGACGATCTGCTCGCCCCGGCGCGGGGCCACCAACAGGGCGAGCAACTGGCTGCCCTCATCCTGTATCTCAATCGAGCCGTCGGCCATCAACCGATGGCGCTGGAGCGACTGTTTGCCAGAAACACGCAAGGCGACCGGTGACCACCGTCCCGGGTTCGACTCGATACCGTCGGCGGCCAGCGCCGCGCGCACGGCCTCGGGCTTGTGGCGCAGCGCGTTGACGCGCAAGTCGAGCGGCGCCGGCTGATTGAACGCATCCGCCATGGCGCGGCTACGCGCAGCGTCGCCGGCCCACGGCCAATCTTCGAGCAGCCAGTCGGGCATGTCGCAGGCTTCACCGGCGGTGAGGCTCGTCTCGTCGAGGGTTGTCCAGGCACCCTGCGCCCAGGCATCGACCCAAGCGGCCGCGTCGGCGCCCTCGCCTGCAGCACGCTCGACCCGGCGCAGATGGCGCACGCATCCGAACACGATGTCGGCCAGTTGCGCGCGATCGCGTGCGCCAAGCTGGCGGTGCCGCTTCACATATTGCGCCACCACCGCATCCGCGGCATGCTCGAAACGAAGCACCTCGGCGAGCAGCACCTGCGCGTGATCGGCCAGTGCCGCCGGAAGCGAACGAGTCACCACACGGGTCCGGCGACACCGAGTTCGATGCGCTCGGCCTGCTGATCTAGGGTCTCGCCCTTGCTGTCCTCAATGCGGATGCGTACCGGCAGATTCTTTCGATCCTCAGCCAGCCACAGATCGACCTTGACATTGCCGTCGTCCGAATGCACGGCCATGTGCCGCGCGGCGATCTCGCCCATCGGCAGAGTCAGGGTCTCGACCCCCAGGTCGCGTACCACCGACAGCGCCGCCGCCTTGTTGGTCACAACGGTCAGCGAACGCGCACGATCGTCGAGCCGCACGCGGGCGAGCTGATGCCACAGACTGAGGACATCCTGGTCGCCCGCGGCGATTTTCGCTTCGCGGTGGCTGTCGCCGCGGTCGATCTGCACCGCGCCGCGCTTCCAGTCGAAACGCGCCTGTTGCTTGGGTTTCCCTCTCTGGTCGACGCTGTAGCGTTCGGGGCGCAAGCCGGCTTTTGTCACCGCGCCTTCGCTGCGCTGCTGATAGCGGAAATTCTTGATCAGCGCCGCCATGCCCGTAGTCTCGACCAGCGACTCCATGCGATAGCGTCCGGCGGCGTGCTTCCAGCGATGCGTGGTGCGCCCGAGCGGAATGCCGCCGTCGCCATAGTAGACACGGTAGACAATGCGGCCGCTCGCCGGCCACGCACTGATTGACTCCGCCGCCACGGGCGGAATCGATATGAGCATTACCAGCAACAACAGACACACGCGGCGCATCACCACACCTCGAGTGCGGGGTTGAGCAGCACGCCGGTTGCCGGCGCGCCATCGACGGTGACGCGACTGCCATCGAGGCGCACGCGATCGCCAACGATCCAGCGCACCGCCTGCGGAAAAATACGATGCTCCTGCGTCAGCACGCGCGCCGCCAGTTCTTCTTCGTCATCATCGGGCAGCACGGGCACCGCCGCCTGCACGATCACCGGTCCGCAATCGAGTTCGGCGGTCACGTAGTGCACCGTCGCGCCATGCACCTTCACGCCCGCTTCGAGCGCGCGGCGATGGGTGTGCAGGCCGGTAAAGGCAGGTAGCAGGGACGGGTGGATGTTGATCATGCGGCCTTCGTAGCAGCGCACGAAATTGTCGGTCAGCACGCGCATGAAACCCGCCAGCACCACCAGATCGGGCGCGTGCGCGTCGATCGCCTCGGCGAGCGCAGCGTCGAAGGCGGAACGATCGGCGAACGCGGTGTGGTCCACCACCTGGGTGGCAATACCGTGCTGCGCCGCAAACGCGAGCCCAGCCGCCTGCGGGCGGTTGCTGATCACCGCGGCGATGCGCGCGCCGGGAATGGCCGCCCGCACGATGGCCTCCATGTTGCTGCCGCGGCCGGAAATCAGGATGACGATCGACTTCATTGATGAGTCCGTTTGCCTTTATATCGGCAGAAAGACCGCGGTCGCTGCATTAATGATGACGCGGCTGATGTTGCGCCCTTCCCGCTCGGCCAGCGCATTGGCCAGTACGTCGAGGGTGGCAATCATGCGGCCGAACTCACGCTCGAAGCTCAGATTGGGCACCGGCCCGGTTGCGTTGGAGAGCAACAGCAGACGGCCTTCCGCGTCACGGGCCTGGGAGAGCTTCCATGCCGCGACCTCGTAATTACGCGCCGCATTATAGAGCCGCTGGGGATCGATCTTGTCGAGCATGTAAAAAGCGGCGCGATCGCCTAAAGCGATCTGCGCCATGCCCGCCAGCCCGGCCGCGAACGCCTGCACGCGATCGCCGCGATAGTCCGGATTGAGCGCTATCTGCACGGCCTCGGCGCCACGGCGGTAATTCAGCGCTTCGAGCCGCCAGCGGTGATCGCGGTCGAACAGGTCGGCTACTGCCGCCTCGGCGCTCGTCATGCCGCGCTTGCGCCACTCGCCCGGGTTGCGCCGGTACAGCTTGAGCGTAAAACGGCGTAGCGACTGGAACAGATAGTGGTGATGAACCTCGGTGACCTTGTCGAGGTCCGATTTAGCCAAATCGGCGAGCGTAAAGCCCGGCGCATGAGATCTTTCCGGCCCCGAGCCGGAGGCGACACACCCACCGAGCGCGACGGCCAGGCAGGCGATCATCGCGCGCATGCCGCCACGCTCAGCTCTGATGCGCCAGCACCTCGCGTCGATGGCGCAGCCAGCCAATAAAGATTGGCACCAGCGACAGCGCGATGATGCCGAGAATGACGAAGCTCAGGTTTTCCTTGACGAAGGGCATGTTGCCGAACCAGTAGCCGGCCAGCGTGAGCGAGAAAATCCAGATGCAGCCGCCGAGAAAATCGAGCGGGAGAAAGCGCGAATAAGTCATGTGCGCAACGCCCGCGACAAAGGGCGCAAAGGTGCGCAGCAGCGGCAAAAAGCGCGCAATTATGATCGTCTTGCCGCCATGTGTTTCGAAGAACGCGTGTGTCTTGTCAAACGCCGTGCGGTTGAAGAACTTTGACTGCTCCCAGCGAAACACGCGCGGCCCCAGGTAGCGGCCGATCCAGTAGTTGGTGTTGTCGCCCAGCACTGCAGCGGTGAGCAAGGTGCCGCACAGAATGCCGATATCCATGCCGCCCGTGGCGGCAAGCGCGCCGGCGACGAAAAGCAGCGAATCGCCGGGCAGAAACGGCGTGACGACCAGCCCGGTCTCACAAAAGATAATCAGGAACAGGATGGCGTAGATCCACGTGCCGTAATTGGCCAGGAGCACCGCAAGGTGTTTGTCCAGATGCAGGACGATATCGATGAATGTAGTGATGAGTTCCATGATGCGGCGCAAAAAATGGGGCAGGTGGAATGATACCGAAGTCCGCTCCGTGGTGCCCGCCCCACTGAATGTGCGCTCAGCCCGTCGCGCGCCGCGTGGGCGGGACCGCCTTGTCGCCCGGTACGACCCGCAATGCCAGCGCTGCCGCTTCCTCTTCGGCTTCGGCCTCCGCCAATTGCAGCCACAGGGCGCGCATGCGCTTTGCCTCAGCGTCGGCACGGCGCACGTCGGCACCGCGTAGGCGCCAGCCGGTCCAGAAACCGATGGCCGCCGCGCCGAGCAGCGCGATGCTCAGTTCGATCCAGATCGCCGTCATCGGTGCGCCTCGCGAAGCACCAGATCCACCCGTCGATTGCGCGCCCGCCCTGCTTCATCGGCATTGGAGGCGACCGGCTCACGCGCGCCCATTGCTTCGACCAGCAAGCGTTCGTCGCTCACGCCTAGAAGGATGAGCGCGCCGCGAACCGTCTCGGCGCGTTCGCGGCTCAGTTCCAGCCGGTACTCGGGCAGACCTTCGCTGTCCGTGTGGCCACGCACGCGCACCAACAGATCGGTGCCCGCAAGTGTGCGCGCGATCTCGGCCAAGACGCCATCCGCAGACGGCGGCAATTCGGCGCTGTGGCGCGCAAAATTCAGCGGCGCCGCGGCCAGCAAGCGATACACGCGAGCCTGATGTTCGGCCATCGACACCGGCATGATGTCGATGGCGTCAGACGCGGCGATCGGGCTGCTCAAGCCACCCGCGACACCCTCAGCGACCGGCGAATTCGCCGGTCGCCCCGCGGCGCTGTCGACACGCTGCGTGACCCGCCATCCGGCCACGGCAATCACCGCACAGAGCGCCAGCGCGCCGACGACGATTGGGGCCCGCGGATAGTGCGCCGTGTCCTGAAGCGATCGAAACTCTGGATTCAATCCCATAACCGCGACGACAAATCTCTCCTGTCATATTCGTTGAACCGGCGCAACCGGGCGCTGGATGCGCGCCGCGGGCGACGATTGGCTGCAATGCGCCGCAAACCCTCGCCGATGTTGGCCGAAGCGGCGCGTCAGTAACAGCCACATTACAAGATTTCACCATCACAAATCGAGCGCAGCACGCGCAAAAGCCGCCGCAAGGGCCCGTATAATCGGCATTTTTACCACTCGTCACCCATGCCAGCCATCCATCGCCTCTCCGATTCGCTCGTCAACCAGATCGCTGCCGGCGAAGTGGTCGAGCGCCCCGCCTCGGTGCTCAAGGAAGTGCTGGAAAACGCGGTCGATGCAGGCGCGCAGGCGATCGAAGTGGCACTCGACGCCGGCGGCACGCGGCGAATCAGGGTGAGCGACGACGGCTGCGGCATCGACAAGGACGACCTTGCCCTCGCGCTCGAACGCCACGCCACCAGCAAGATCACCTCGCTCGACGATCTCGAGGCGGTCGCCACGATGGGCTTTCGCGGCGAGGCGCTGGCGGCGATCGCCTCGGTGGCGCGCACCACGCTGACCAGCCGCGCACAGGGCACGGGCCATGCGTGGCGGGTCGACGGGCCGGGCAAGGCGCCGGTGCCGGCGGCGCTCAACCAAGGCACGGTGATCGAAGTGCAGGAGCTGTACTACAACACCCCCGCGCGGCGAAAATTTCTAAAGACCG
>CBDULG010000028.1:0-16570 GCA_965367985.1 uncultured Rhodocyclaceae bacterium | reverse complement strand
ACGACGCGTACATCGCGCTGCGCAGCGCGATGATCGATCCGGACAGCCGCCAGATCGATGTGATGGCGGACGACCCACGGCCCTACGACATGCCGCCGCATCCGCGCAGGCATGTGCGTGCCGCGAATCTGCCCGATGTCGAGGGTGTCAACACGACGCACTTCTCGATTGTCGATCGCTTCGGCAACATCGTCACCTATACGAGCACCATCGAGTCGTCGTGGGGCACCGGGCTGATGGTGCCGGGCTATGGTTTCCTGCTCAACAACGAGCTGACCGATTTCAATGGAACGCCCGCGTTCAATCCCGATCCTGCGGCTTTCAATCCGGGTGCCAACGACGTTGCTCCCGGCAAGCGCCCGCGCAGCAGCATGGCGCCGACGATGGTGTTCCACAATAACCGGCCATTGGTCGCGCTCGGATCGCCTGGTGGCTCGACCATTATCGATACCGTACTGCTTGTATTGTCGAATCTGATCGATCATGAGATGCCGATCCAGGAGGCGATCGACGCACCGCGCTATGCGCAGACCAGCGCCAACGGTACGACCGGCCTGGAGCAGGGGTTCGACGACGACGTGCTTGATCAACTCAGGGATCTGGGCCACGTCTTCAGGGATCCGTCCTTCCCCGGCATTGTCGGCGACGCGCAGGGTTCGGTTCAGGCGGTGTTGCGTGACCGGATCGGGCTGTTCTATGGCGCCGCGGACAAGCGCAGGATCGGCGCCGTCATCTCGGTGCGCTGCAGCGAGATCGACGACGGCCGCGGGCACGGCTCGAATCGTTATCTGGACACCAGCCGTTGTCGTGCGCCGTGAATTAGCCGCGCAGTGAGTCGTTCTGGCAGCCGACGCGGGCAATACAAGCCGCGTCGGCCGCGCCCCAGCGCCTTACCTTGCAACGCCTGCCACCGCGGTGCCGTTCCGTGTCGGGCACCAGCATTGGCTCCCCACAGGAATGCGTTGACCCATGTAGCAGCTGCCGGCGCGCGTGCTGCATATCGTGGCGATCGGCATGGAGGGCGTTACGAAGGGGTTGCCGCCCGATCCGCATTGGGCATCGATCTGCTCCGATGTATAACCCATGATGGCCAGTTCCCGCCGGTCTTCGGATGAGCAGGCGAGCGCCATGTCGCACGAAAGCAGGATACCCAGTCCAAGTAGCAGGTGTAAGGCCCTGGGCGCCAGAGGTATTGTCAGGTGTTCCATAAAACACCTCCATTTCGGTCATTGAGGGCGAGTTCGCCGTCGTCGCCGGATGGCGCGTCGGCATTGGACCCGCTGCAGCGGCACTGATGACTTGGAATGGCTACGACGTGATGTGTCGGGGATTGCGATGGCGAACTCGACCAGCCAGCAGCACCGTCTCGATGTTGACCGCCAGGCGACCGGTCTGGATGCGAACCAGTTCAAACCATTAGTGTGAAATAGTTACGCCGGCCGGCAGGCCGAAATTGGCGACGCCATCGCGCTACGCCTGTGCGAGTTGCGCGCGGAAGAAAGCGACATTGACGGCCAGACCGGGCAGCAACCACTGGAACAAGCGCACCATCTCGATGATCTCGTCGAATTGCTCCGACGCGGATGCCTGAAGCTGCTCCGGCAATATCCGCGCCGGATTCGGGAGATCGAGGGCGATATCGACCGCGGCGAGATGCACCTCGCCGGTGATCGCCGCGTATGCATCCGTCGTGACCTGTTCACGTAGCCCGGCCCAAGCAGAGGCGAAATAGCTCGGCCAACGCGCCAGCGCGCGGTAATCCGTGTTCACGAAAGGCAGACCAAGGCGCGACTTGATGTCGTCGTAGCGTTCGCGTGTCGGTCCGTCGACATGGTGCGGCTCCATCAGCACGAGTGGCACGGTCGCCGCGACCCCGTGCCTTCCGGCAAACGGGTGAACCGGGGTCGCCGGGCCGAGCGCATGATCTTCGAGTAGCAGCCGCGCCTGGGTGGCGATCAGCAGATACGGCATGTTGCCGTGCGAGAAGGTCTCGATCATCTCGCCGATCTGTTCAATCTCGCGCGGCACATAACCCATCTCGGCAAGTCGTGGCTGCAGCGGCGTAGCGTGCAGCCGCTTCGTGGCCTGCTCGACCGTGTCTCGCAAGGCCCGGCAACCAGCGATGAATTCGGCGGACTCGTACAGCGGTTTGAGTCCCTGCCACAAGGCCGAATAGAACGCGGGGTAATGTGCCATCGCCATCGTCACCACGCCCATCCAAGGCACCTGAAGCACGCGCTTGGTTTCTTCGTAGGCGGCTTTGCGGGCGCCGTTGGCGAGGTATTCCGGCAAGGGGTAAATCGCAGGAATCGGATCCGGCTTGAGGCGAGGCAATTTGCCGGAGCGCCCATCGCGCAGTTCGTCAGTCAATGTCGTCTCTCCCGCGGGGGGCAGTTTGATGGAAGCCAAGAACTGCGGTTCGCATGCGCCGCGGTTGCCGGCCACGGGCCGGCCCCGCCCCCGTTCAAGTCAGACCAAACAGAAATGAATCTGCAACGCCCGGATATTGGCTGGCAGCACGTCCGGCGGCGTTCGCGTGCCGCCGTAGTCATCACTATCCCCGGTCACCCGCGATGTAATGTTCGAGCTGTTGGATAACAAACTCCTGCTCTGCGATCGTGTCCTTGACCACGTCACCAATGGATATGACGCCGGCAAGTTCGCCGTTATTGACCACGACCAGATGCCGAATACGCTTCTCCGACATTAGCGCCATGCACTCCTCACGCGTGTTTTCCGGCCCGACGTACAAAACATCCGTATCCATGATATCGGCCACGGGTGTGTCCCTCGATGAACGGCCCGCGAGCGCGACCTTTCGCGAGTAATTTCGCTCGCTGATCATGCCGACGACCTTGCCGTCCTTGACGACCGGCAGCGCGCCGATGTTTTTCTCGGCAAGCATCGAAATGGCGTCGAATACCGAGGCGTCCGGCGAAATGGTGTGCATGGTTTGATCCGCTTTCAAGCGGAGGATTTGCGCGACCGTTGACATGCTGCCTCCTTTCGCTGACCCAGCGCGTGGCGTCCATGCAAACAATATACTCCCGGCGAGACGAGAGGGCATACGCCCATGGCCGTCGTGGAGCGCTTTCCCAGCAAGAACGTTCCGTCGCTAGATATATGGCTTTGACAGCACGAAAAGCGTCGGGGTTGTCCGGCTGCCGCATCAATAACGTCTTTTGCCTCAGCCCTGTTCGCCCTTCGCCGCAAGATAGATGCCCAACAGCAGCAGCGTGAATCCGGCAAACTGCAGCGGCGCAAAGCCCTCATTGAAAATGATGAAGGCGAGAAGGGCGCTGCCGACCGGTTCGCCCAGCGTCACCACGGCGACGAACGTTGCCGATACGTAGCGAAGCGACCAGTTGTACGACGTGTGCCCGAGCAACTGCGGCCCAAGCGCCATTGCCAGCAGCACCAGCCAGGCGGCTTGCGAGTGGTCGAAGAGAATGGCGCCGCCGACCATACTGGACAAGAAGAGAAACAGGCCGGCCGCGCCATACGCCAGCCAGATGTACGCGGACAAACCGAGCCCGGCACGCAGCCGGCGGCCGATCAGCAGGTAGGCGGAAAAGCACCAGCTGCCGATCAGCGCGAGAAGGTTGCCGAACATCGGGTCGCTTCCGGCACCGGCGTTCTGGCTGTCGCTCCAGAAAATGAACAGGCTGCCCGCGAAGGACAAGGCGATACCGCCGATCATCATGGCGCTGGGCCGTTCGCGGAATAGCACGAAGGACGCGATGCCGATCCACAATGGATTTGTGGTGACGAGCGCGGTGCTGGAGGCCACGGAGGTATATTCCAGCGAGCTGATCCAGGTGGCGAAATGCAGCGCGAGAAAGAAACCCGCGGAGATCGCCATCATGATCTGCGGACGCGTCAGAGCAAGCAGATCGCGCCGTGAGTGCATCAACGCGACCGGTGTGATGATGATCGCAGCGAGCCCAAGGCGCCAGGTGGCTACCGCGAGTGAACTGACGCCCTCGGCCTGGGCGATGCGGGCAAGCACCGCACCGAAGGAAATCGCGGTGAGCCCGATGCCAAGGACGACAAAAGGCAGCCAGCGTGGCGGCGCGGCGTCGCCTGCCGCGCTCACGCGCCCGAACTCGCGATGCGCCCGCCGCGCCATCGGGCATGCAGCCGGACCAATGACTGCGGCGCTGGCGCCGGCAAGCATCGTTTCCTCATGTCGATGTCTCCAATGGTGCGATGGATGCGAAGCGAGTGAGGGGCTCAGTGTAACGAGGTCGTGACCGTAAACCGTTCGTGTCCTCGACAATTGATCGGCGGATCCTACTGTGGGCGATTTCCGCAATGCTTTTCGATGCGTGGATAGCGAAAAAGTACCTCGCTTTCCGTTTGTCACCGATGACATCCTGAACTCATTGACGCGTAAGCAAGCGGAACGCCTGGCACCAAGGCCCAAGACGACAACCGAAACGCGACACACTGGCTGATCGCAATATTTACCGCAACGGCGTCCCGGCCAGAGAAAATTAAAAGGCAGGAGACCGGTATGCATCTGGCTGTATCCACACCCAGTTCGACCACGCGGGCGGCGATCGAGGCGCTACTCGCGACCTATCATTGCCTTGACGCGCTGGCCGACAGTGAATGCCGCATCGATCGAGCGACCCACGCCAAGGCAGTGGAATTGCTTCACCGCATCGAAGACACCATTTCAACGCAATCTCCGCGCTGCGAGCGCATCGACTTGTCGGTTTGTGGCACGACGATGGATTTCAAGCATGCGTGGACCCATCACGCCGCGCTGAAGCTCCTCGCGCCACTCGTCAATCGCCTGTCCAATCTCGGATTCAAAATCACCACGCAAGCCGTGCAGTAACGATTGGGAATTCGCGCGGTGAAAGCAACGCGTTTTCAGTAGGGCGTCCACGGCCACGCGAGTCCGTCAAGCGGCTCAAGTGTTGCCGCAATTACATGCTGTTTCGCTGGATGACTGTTTGGATGCACTGCATTCGAGCACGTCGCGCCTGACTTAATCTCCTCTTCGTGAGTCTTTGCAGCCTCATCCAGGGGGCTTGATACGCGACTTTCGGGGATACGCTCAGCGGTTCGGACGTGTCCGCAATTGGATTTCTTCGGTCCGGACAAGTTGACCGGCGACGCAATGGTCGAACCCGGCAACGATCAAGGGCGTAAAGCGTGTCTGAACCCGCTGGCCCTTGCCCGTCGTGGACGCAAAAATGCAAGATCAAGTCGTGGCGGATGTAGTATGGCAAGGCCAAACCCGAACTTGATACCAAGCGGACGAAACGCGCGGCGTATGCTGGCTGCGGTGGGCCGACCCGACCACGGCGGGTAACCCGGCAGGCCTCGAGGCAGGCCTCGACCGACTTAGTACTACCGCGTGTCACCGGTAGTGATCACCGAACCGCGCTTCTACCGCGTCGCGGCCGTGTTCCAGCACATTTTGATCGGGCCGGAAGGCCTCGCGCAAGGGGTTCGGTCAATGGCCGACCTTGGCGGGCTGAATCGCCCGATTGCGGCGGCGGTTCCCTTGCGGCGAATTCCCGATCCTATAAGGAGTTTCCATTGGACGTTGGCACGACACTCGCCGCGCAGCTGCGACAGCTGAAGTCACGGTTTCGCGCCAAGCTGTGGCGACAGATGCCTCCGCTTGAGGATGCGCCTCTGCGAGCCGAGCTGTTCGGCGCGGAGCAGATGGAACTGCACGGCAAGGCACTCGCGGCGTCGCACCGATTGGCGCCAAGCAGCCTACCGGACCAACTCTTGCCGCGGCTGGCTGCGAACGAGAGTGTGCTGGTCGACGTATGTGCCCAGCTGACCAGCGCGGTCGCCGAGAAGAGCCGGATCGCACCGGCGGCCGATTGGCTGCTCGACAATTTCTATCTCATCGAAGAGCAGATCCGTACCGCCAAGCGCGACCTTCCAAAAGGCTACAGTCGCGAGCTTCCGCGCCTGGCAGCGGGGCCCTCGGCGGGGCGGCCGCGTGTGTACGACATCGCGCTCGAAAGTATTTCGCACTGCGATGGCCGGGTGGATACGGAGACGCTCGGTCGCTTCGTGGCCGCCTACCAGCGCGTCACCGAACTCAAGCTCGGCGAACTGTGGGCGATTCCGATCATGCTTCGATTGGCGGTGATCGAGAATCTCCGTCGCGTCAGCGTGCGCATCTCGGCCGGGTGGCGCGAACGAAACCGGGCTGCATCATGGGCCGACAAGATGACGGAGGCGGCCAAGCATGATCCGAAGAGTCTGATCCTCGTGGTCGCTGACATGGCGCGCTCAAACCCGCCACTGACCGGTCCTTTTGTCGCCGAACTCGTGCGGCGCTTGCAGGGCAGGGGGCCGGCGCTCGCCTTGCCGCTTTCATGGATCGAGGAGCGGCTCTCCGAAGCGGGCATGGCGACCATGCGACTGGTGCAGTTGGAGAGCCAGCAGCAGGCAGCCGATCAGGTTTCGGTCAGTAATAGCATCGGCAGCCTGCGGGTGCTGGGGGCGGCAGACTGGCGCGAATTCGTCGAGGCGATGAGTGTTGTCGAGCAAACGCTTCGCGAGGATCCGGCCGACGCCTACGCGCGGATGGACTTTGCGACCCGCGACCTTTACCGCCATGCGGCGGAGCGGATCGCAAAGTTGGGCCGACTGAGCGAGGGCGAGGTGGCTCGCAAGGCGGTCGAGCTTGCGGATGCCGCAACGGTCGATCCGGCGGTCGGTGCCGACGATCGCGTGAAGCATGTCGGCTATTACCTGATCGACCAGGGTTTGCCGGCACTCGAGCGGTCGGCACAGGTCCGGCTTTCGCGCGTCACCACCTTGCGCAGGGCAGCGGGGCGCTTGCCTCTGGCCATCTATCTGGGTGCAATCGCACTGCTCACCGCGGGTATTGCTGCCGGTCTGCTGGCCCAGGCGTGGGCGGCCGGGATTTCATCGTGGGCCATGTTACCGCTCGGAATTCTCTCGCTGCTGGTCGGCAGCCAGTTGGCAGTGGCGCTGGTGAATTGGAGCGCAACGCTGCTGGTCGTGCCACAGCCGCTACCCAAAATGGACTTTGCGAAAGGCATTCCAGGCCTTTCGCGCACCTTGGTGGTCGTTCCGACCATGCTCGGCAGCGAGCAGGGCATCGAAGATCTTGCCGAAGCGCTCGAGGTGAGGTTTCTCGCCAATCAGGATGAGAGCCTGCACTTCGCGTTAGTCAGCGATTTCCTCGACGCGCAGCAGGAGACCATGCCCGGCGATGCAGCGCTGGTGGAACTGGCGTGCGCGCGGGTCGAAGCGTTGAACCGGAAATACGGTCGGCGCGAGGGGCACGGCGGGAGCGATATATTTTATCTTTTCCATCGTCCGCGGCGCTGGAACCCGCAGGAGCGGGTGTGGATGGGCTACGAACGCAAGCGCGGCAAGCTCGAAGCCCTGAACGCCCTGCTGCGCAGCGATCGGCACGGTGGTGGGCGGACCGAGGATTTTTCGTTCATTGTCGGCGATACGGCGATCCTGACGACAGTGCGATACGTAATCACCCTGGATACGGATACGCAGTTGCCGCGGGACGTGGCACGGCAGTTCGTCGGGGCGATGGCACACCCTTTGAACCGCCCCTGCTTCGACAAGCAGAAGCGTCGGGTCACCGCCGGCTACGGCATTCTGCAGCCTCGTGTGGCGGTCAGCCTGCCGGGCACCAACCGCTCGCGCTATGCGCGTCTGTATGGTGGTGACGCCGGGATCGACCCCTACACACGTGCGGTCTCGGATGTCTATCAGGACGTCTTTGGCGAAGGCTCCTTCATCGGCAAGGGAATCTACGACGTCGATGCATTCGAGCAAGCCTTGGGCGGGTGCTTTCCCGAAAATCGCATACTCAGCCACGATCTGATCGAAGGCTGCTACGCACGCTCGGGACTGTTGAGCGACGTGATGGTGTACGAGGATTTTCCCCCCCGTTACAGCGCCGACGTGAGCCGGCGGCGCCGCTGGATACGCGGCGACTGGCAGCTGCTCAGGTGGTTGTCAGGGTCGGTGCCGGGCGCATTGATCGACCCGGCCGATGCCGCCGTGGGCGCGTATTGCGAGCTGAATCCGCTCTCGCCACTGTCGAAATGGAAGCTCATCGACAACCTGCGGCGCAGTCTTGTTCCGCCGGCGTTGGTCTTGCTGCTGCTGCTGGGTTGGGGCCTGCTCGCCTCGGCCGGTTGGTGGACGCTGTCACTGATCGGCATCCTGCTGCTTCCGACCCTGTGCGCTGCGCTGTTCGAGTTGCTCCGCAAGCCCGACGAGGTGCTCGTGAGGCAGCATCTTGGCGCCGTCGCAGCGAACGTTTCACGGAATCTCAAGCAGATCGGCTTCGAACTCGCTTGCTTGCCTTACGAGGCGGTCTACAGCCTTGATGCGATTACCCGTGCAGTATGGCGGACGACGGTAAGCAAGCGGCGCCGGCTGGAGTGGAAGCCCTCGAGCGAGGTCGAGCGCGAATTGGCCGGGCAAGGTGGCGAGCTGCTTGCGAGCTTGCGCGCGATGTGGGTTGCACCGACGATCGCGGTGACATCGGGGATCCTGCTGGCGTCGGCGAATCCGGGCGCGCTTTTGGTGGCCGCGCCGCTGTTGCTGCTATGGTCGCTCTCACCATTCATTGGCTGCTGGGTCAGTCGTCCACTGACGCACCGCGAGGCGATCCTGGGGCCCGAGCAGAAGCGATTTCTGCGCGCGCTGTCGCGCCGCACCTGGGGATTTTTCGATCGTTTTGTCGACGCCGACAATCACTGGCTGCCCCCGGACAACTACCAGGAGTATCGAACTGCGTCGGTCGCACACCGGACATCGCCGACCAATATCGGACTGGCCTTGCTGGCGAATCTGACCGCCTACGACTTCGGCTACATCCCGCTCGGCAAGCTTGTCGAGCGAAGCACCAACACCTTGCGCACGATGGATACGCTGGAGCGGTACCGCGGGCACTTCTACAACTGGTATGACACTCGAACGCTAGCGATTCTGCCACCGCGCTACGTTTCGACGGTGGACAGCGGGAACCTTGCCGGCCACTTGCTGACGCTGCGTGCGGGTCTGCATTTGCTGGGTCATGAGCGGATCTTCAGATCGCAACTGTTCGACGGCCTGGACGACACGCTGGCCATCCTGGTCGAGACGGCCGGGACCGGGACGCTGGCGGGATTCGCCGATTCTGACGCGTACTTGGCGTTCCAGCGTGCACTCGCAGATGCGGTGGCGACGCCTCCGGGGTCCCTCGAGGCGGCCCACGACTGCCTCGTGCTGCTCAAGAACGCCGCCGGCGATGTGCTCATCGAGATCGCAAAACATCGTGAAGTCATGATTGACGGAGCCCCCGCGCGTGAAGCTGAAGAATGGGCCGGGGCGCTCGATCGGCAATGCCGCGAGGCGCTTGACGAGCTGCTATTCCTGGCGCCGTGGCTTTCGCTGCCAACGCCACCGAGTGGGCTCGATGGCGAGACTGCCGAGTTCGCCTCGCGTGCCGCCATACCCACGCTGCACGAGTTGGCGGGCCTCGCGGCGGCGCTGAGGCCGTCGATCACGCACAAGATCGAGACCGCAACGACGCCTGATGCGCGCGCATCGCTTGCCGATCTGCAGGATGCTCTGACTGAGGGCAGCCGCCGCGCGGCGGAAACGATCGTCGCCATTGAACACCTCGCCGTGCGATCGGGCGAGCTTGCGACGATGGAGTATGACTTTCTGTACGACCGAGAGCGCCATTTGCTGGCAATTGGCTACAACGTGACCGAACACCGAGTGGATCCGAGCTTCTACGACTTGCTGGCCTCCGAGGCGCGACTGAGCAGTTTCGTGGCAATTGCGCAGGGGCAATTGCCGCAAGAGCACTGGTTCGCTCTCGGGCGCCTGCTCACCGGCACGGGTGGCGCGCCGGTCCTTTTGTCCTGGAGTGGCTCGATGTTCGAGTACCTGATGCCACTGCTGGTGATGCCACGCTACGAGAATTCACTGCTCGATCAGACCTGCGTCGGCGCGGTCATGCGGCAGATCGAATACGGCAGGCAGCGCGGTGTGCCCTGGGGTATTTCCGAATCCGCCTACAACATTGTCGACGGGCATCTGAACTACCAGTACCGCCCCGTCGGGGAACCCGGACTAGGGCTCAAGCGCGGCCTGGCCGACGATTTGGTGGTCGCGCCCTATGCTTCGGTGATGGCGCTGATGATCGCGCCGGAGGCCGCCTGCCTGAACCTGCAACGGCTCGCCGCTGAAGGCTTCGTCGGCAAATACGGCTTCTTTGAAGCGATAGATTACACCCCGGTGCGGCAGCGACGTGATCACTCGTGGGAGATCGTGCGGGCTTTCATGGCACACCACCAGGGCATGAGTCTGCTCGCCCTCGCCTATCACCTGCTCGATCGTCCGATGCAGCGACGCTTCGTCTCAGACCGTCTTTTCCAGGCAGTCATGCTGCTGCTGCAGGAGCGCATTCCCCGACCGACAGCGCTGTTCTCGCATACGGCCCGGCTCGCCGACATGCATGTGGTCGACACTGCATCGGCGGCGCCGATCAGGGTATTCAGCAGTCCGGACACGCCAATACCCGAGGTGCAGTTGCTGTCCAATGGCCGTTACCACGTGATGGTCACCAATGCCGGAGGGGGTTACAGCCGATGGAACGACCTCGCCGTCACGCGTTGGACCGAGGATGGCACCTGCGACAATCGGGGCTCCTTCTGCTACATCCGCGATGTGACGAGCGGGGCGTTCTGGTCGGTCGCCCATCAGCCGACGCTCAATAAGCCCAGCTTGTACGAGGCGATCTTCTCCGAGGGGCGGGCCGAGTTCCGCCGTCACGACGCGCTGGGTGCGGGGGGTAGTGATGGTGAGATCGAGACTTATACCGAGATTGTTGTCTCGCCAGAGGACGATATCGAGCTGCGACGGGTCCGAATCACCAATCGATCCCGGATAAGAAGGGACATCGAAGTCACCAGCTATGCCGAAGTCGTTGTCGCGCCACCCGCCGCGGACGCGCTTCATCCGGCGTTCAGCAACCTGTTCGTCCAGACCGAGATCCTGCCAGAACGTGGCGCCATCCTGTGCACGCGGCGGCCGCGCTCAGTGGGTGAGCGGGCGCCGTGGATGCTCCACCTGATGGTGGCGCATGGCGCGCTGCTCGGCGAGGTGTCCTTTGAGACCGATCGCGCGCGCTTCATCGGTAGAACGAAAAGCACCGTTGCGCCGCACGCCATGACTGACCAGATTGCGCTTTCCGGCAGCGACGGCTCGGTGCTTGATCCGATTGTTGCCATCCGCAATCGTGTCACGCTCGATCCGGACCAGGCGGTCACGGTGGATATCGTGTCGGGTATCGCCGAGAGCCGTGACATGGCCGTCAGCCTGGTCGAAAAGTATCAGGACAGGCATCTTGCAGATCGTGTCTTCGAGCTGACCTGGACCCACAGCCAGGTGGTGTTGCAGCAGCTCAATGCCGGCGAAGCCGACGCGCAACTCTACGCCCGACTGGCCAGCGTGGTCATACACGCCGATGGCAGGCTTCGCGGCGAGGCGTCGGTGCTGATGAAGAACCGGCGCGGGCAGTCCGGCCTGTGGGGCTATGCCATTTCCGGCGACCTGCCGATTGTGCTGCTGCAGATCATGGACGCCGCCCATATCGACCTGGTGCGACAACTGGTGCAGGCGCATGCGTACTGGCGCCTGAAAGGACTTGTGGTCGACCTGGTGATTTGGAATGAGGATCACGCCGGCTACCGACAGCAGCTGCAGGATCAGATCATGGGGCTGATCGCCACGGACGTCGGCGCGAGCGTGATCGATCGGCCGGGCGGAATCTTCGTGCGGCCAGCAGAACAGATCTCGAGCGAAGACCGGGGCTTGCTCGAATCGGTGGCGCGTGCAGTGATCACCGACGGGCGGGGGACGCTGGCGGAACAACTCGATCGGCATCGACCGGCGGAGCCGCGCATCCCCTTGCTGACCCGGGGCAGCAACGTGCCGCCGCCAAGTCTCACGCAAGCGACACAGCCCTGCGAGGCGCTGATCCTGGACAACGGACTGGGCGGCTTTAGTGCCGACGGATGCGAATATGTCATAAAGCTCACCCCCGGTCGGGTGACGCCGGCGCCGTGGGTCAACGTCCTCGCGAATCCGCATTTCGGCACGCTCATCTCCGAGAGTGGCACGGCCTACACATGGAGCGAGAACGCGCACGAGTTCCGCCTTACACCCTGGCACAACGATCCGGTAAGCGATTCGGGGGGCGAGGCGTTCTATCTGCGCGACGAAGAGTCCGGCCGCTTCTGGTCCCCGACCCCCTTGCCGGCCGGCGCCGGGCAGTCATTCGTGATCCGCCACGGCTTTGGCTACAGCGTCTTTGAGACCCGGGTCGACGGCATCTTCTCGTCACTGCGGGTCTATGTGGCCGCGGACGCGGCAGTGAAGTTCTCGGCGCTCAGCATCCGCAACGAATCCGTTCGGCCGCGGCGGCTTTCGGCAACCGGCTACGTCGAGTGGGTGCTTGGTGATTTGAGGGCCGATTCGGCGATGCACGTGAGCACGAATATCGACCCCCGCAGTGGTGTGCTCCAGGCGCGAAACTTCTACAACACCGAATTTGCCCGGCGCGTCGCCTTCTTCGATGTTGACGACCAGGCGCGCAGCGTGACCGGCAACCGTGCCGAATTTATCGGGCGCAATGGAAACCTCGGCCATCCCGCCGCGATGCGCCGAAAGCGCCTTTCCGGCAGGGTCGGTGCGGGTTTCGATCCATGTGCTGCGATTCAGGTCGGCGTCGATCTGGCCGATGGGGAGGCGCGCGAGGTGGTCTTCCGCCTTGGCGTCGGCCGCAACGCTGACGAGGCGCGCGAACTCGCGCTGCGTGAGCGGGGCACGGCGGCAGCGCATGATGCGCTTGAAGCCGTTCACCAGCAGTGGCGGCGAACGCTCGGCGCGGTGCAGGTGGAAACGCCCGACCCGGCGCTTGATGTGCTGGTCAACGGCTGGCTCCTGTACCAGACCATGGCGTGCCGCCTGTGGGCGCGCAGCGGCTTCTATCAATCGGGCGGTGCTTTCGGTTTCCGCGACCAGTTGCAGGACGTGATGGCACTCATCCATACCCAGCCCCGCCTTGTGCGCGACCAGCTGTTGTTGTGTGCCAGTCGGCAGTTTGAGGAAGGTGACGTCCAGCACTGGTGGCATCCACCGTCTGGCCGGGGTGTGCGTACCCGTTGCTCGGACGACTACCTTTGGCTGCCGCTGGTGGTGAGCCGGTATGTACTCTGCACCGGCGACTCTAGTGTGCTCGATGACGATGCGCCCTACCTGCGGGGTCGGTCGGTCAATCCTGAGGATGACTCCTACTATGACCTGCCAGGCGGCTCCAACGAGGTGGAAAGTCTTTACCAGCACTGCGTGAGGGCGATCCGCCACGGGTTGAAGTTTGGTGTCCACGGACTGCCGCTGATCGGCTCCGGGGACTGGAATGACGGTATGAACCTCGTCGGCATCAAGGGCAAGGGAGAGAGCGTCTGGCTGGGTTTTTTCCTATGCACTGTGCTGACCCAGTTCGCCCGTGTGGCGGACGCGCACGGTGACCCATCGTTTGCCCTGCTGTGCCGCGAGGAATGCGAGCGCTTGCAGAAAAACATCGAGCAGCATGCATGGGATGGCGGCTGGTATCGCCGCGCCTGGTTCGATGACGGCACGCCGCTGGGGACTGCATCGAATGCCGAATGCCGCATCGATTCGATCTCGCAAAGCTGGTCCGTGTTGTCGGGCGTCGGCGATGTGACGCGTTCGCGTATCGCGATGAAGGCAGTCAATGAGCATCTCGTTCGTCGCGAGGACGGGCTGATCCAGCTTCTCGATCCGCCGTTCGATGCTTCAAACCTCAATCCCGGCTACATCCGGGGATATGTGCCGGGGGTCAGGGAAAACGGTGGGCAGTACACGCATGCAGCTATTTGGGCGGCGATGGCCTTCGCGGCGCTGGGCGATCGCGATCACGCCTGGGCGCTGACGAACATGATCAATCCAGTGAATCATGCCCGAACACAGAAGGAGCTTGCCATCTACAAGGTCGAGCCCTACGTCGTGGCAGCCGACATCTATGCAGTCCCGCCGCATACCGGCCGAGGCGGATGGAGCTGGTATACCGGCGCCGCCGGCTGGATGTACCAGCTCGTACTCGAGTCGCTGCTGGGCCTGCGGCGCGAAGGAGACACGCTGCACCTCGCGCCCTGCATGCGCGCGGACTGGGAAGGCTTCAAGATCCGCTATCGCTACCTGGAAACGACATACCACATCGACGTCACCCAGATCCGTACCGACGAACGTGGCACTGCAAGCAGCCTCAGCCTGACCGTCGATGGCGTCGCCCAACAAGGCAGCGATATTCAGCTTGTCGACGACCGGCAGGAACATTTCGTCGCGCTTGCCGTGCCGGCGAAGTGAGCCGACCCGGGATTCGGCTGACTGCTAGCGTGTGCCTGTTCGCACGCCGTCGGGCGGCAGCCGCACACACGCCTTGAGATAGACGCGCACGATGATGCCGACATCTTCCGGCCGCACGCACCGGATAGACGAGTGGCTTCGCTTGACGCTACTGAGTCTGTACTGCTGCGGAAACCGGCGCCGACAGCATGTCCGCTGGTGAAGCCTGATCTTGATGCACCGCCTCGTCTGCGCCCGGCGTGTTTTTCAGCAGGGCGTTGATTTCGGCAAGCCACTTCTGTTGTTCTTCTTCCAGCGCTGAGTTCGACGCGATCGCCTGCAGGGGCGAGCGGGCTCGCGCAAGAAAATCCCTGACCGCATTTGCATAGTCGTGCGAAGCGCCGGCAATCGACTTGCCGGCGTGATACGCGGCGGCGGCGATTGCCGACAGCCATGATTGAGGGTCGGGCGCGGACTGTACCCGGTTTTCCAGCACGGCAAGCCCTGCGTTAAAGTGCGTGATCGCCGCGTCGACATTGCCGTCTGCCAGATGGGCGTCGGCGATCAGGCGCTCGGCATGGGCTTGTCCGTGTATCCAGTTCTGCTCGTCGGGCTGTCGTCTTGCTAGTTGCGCGAAGTGCGCGGCGAGTGTGCGATACGCCGCAAGCGCACCCGCCGTGTCACCGACATGCAGTTTTGCGCTGCCGATTGACTCTGTTGTGCGCGCAAGATCGATCAACACGCGCCCATCTTCTTGACGGTGCTCGAACAACGCGGCGAGCAGTGATTGTGCCGCCTCGAAGGATTCTATGGCGGCGGGTACCTGCTGGCGCGCGAACAGCGCCTGGCCGAGGTGGACATGGCTTTCGGCGAGCATGTGTTGCCAGTCGGGTAGGTGACCGTGTTTCGCCACCACCTGTTCACGTAGTCGCACTGCGTCGCGGTAGGCAGTCAGCGCCTTGTCGAACTCCTTCCGCCGCCAGAAAAGATCGCCCATCTTGGTGATCGTAATCGACAGGTTTAGCGTATTGCCCAGATCGTTCGGCGACCGCTGGCGGGCTTCGTGATAGATCTTGAAGCTGCGCCGATAGAGTCCCAATGCGCCTTTTTCGTTGTCCGTCGCACGTAAGGTTATGTCTGCCGCTCTCTCATAGGCGAGCGCCAATGCGCGCTGCCAGGCGGCGTTTTCCGGATCCCGTTCGGCCAGCTTGGTGCGGATGCGCAGTGCCACCTGAAACGACTTCAGCCCAGCGAAATAGTCTTCTTGCGCGAACTGGACGTCGCTGAGCCCTTGTTGCGCGGTCGCCAGGTCCTCTTGCCACTGGGTGTTCTGCGCGTCGCTCTCGACCAGCGCGGTAAGGATGTCACGTGCTGCTTCGAAATTCGCCTGCGCCTCGGCAAGTTCATCGTGCCGAAAATGATGTTCGGCAAGACCGGCATGGCTGCGCGCGAGGCGCCATTTGCGGTCGGAGGAGGGCGATTGCGCCGCCAATGCTTCCGCAATCGAAAGCGCTTTCGAGCACGCGGCGCGTGCCCCGTCCGGCGGCGCGCCCGACATGTCGAGCCGGCTGCACAGTGCAAGGTTGCGATCGCCGAGCGCTTCCTGCCATGCGGGATTGTCGGGCTGCGCCGTGGCGAGTTTCTCATTGAGAGTCAACGCCTGCCGCAATCGTTCGAGCGCGGGACCGGCCTCACCGAGTCGAAGCAGGACGTCGCTGAGCATGGCCTGCGCGTCCGCGAGGTCACTTTGCCAGCGCAGGTTTCCCGGGTCGTGTGCCGCCAGACGCTCGCGCACCGCCAAGGATTCTTCGAAGGCCGCGCGCGCCTCGTCGATCGCGCCTTGCGCGCCGGACAGCATGCCGATCTTGGTCAGCGCGATGGCCAGGTCACGCTGCCATTCACTATTTGCCGGATCGTTCTTCGCCAGCGTGCGGACGGTATTCAGGGCGGCCTCATAGGCTGCGCGGGCCGCGCGCCAATCGCCGCGGCGATGCGCGATGCTGCCCAACGTGTTGCGCGCACTCGCCAGATCGCGCCGCCACGCCGTGTTGTCCGGGTCGTGCGCGGCCAGGCGCTCATACCCGTCCACGGCACGTTTTACCTTGGCCAACGCGGCGTCGAGTTGGCCCCCATCGGCCAGCGCGTCGGCAAGATGGGCGTCGCT
>CBDULG010000027.1:0-17243 GCA_965367985.1 uncultured Rhodocyclaceae bacterium | reverse complement strand
AGGAAGAACATCTGTGCGCTGCCCTTGCGCAGCTTGTCCTGGAAGCGGTTCCAGTCGGTGCCACGCACCACCAGTTGCACATCGATCTTGCGCAATTGCTTGCTCAGCCAGTCCACGTAGGATTTCTGTCCGAGGCCGGACGAGGTGGTATCGAGATAGATGACGAGCGGTTCGCCTGTGGCTGCGTCGCGTCCGCCAGGATAGCCCGCCTCGGCCAGCAGACGGCGTGCCTCTGCCACAGGTTTGCGGACGGCTTGTCCGTTTTTCCAGCCGTACACGAACGGGTTGATACCCTCTTCGCCCGGCATGTTGCCGAAAATGCCCGGCGGGATCGGATTCATGGCAGGCGTGCCGCGGCCGTTGAGAAACACCGAGATGAATTCTTCCTGATCGATGGCGATCGAGATCGCCAGGCGCAGCTTGCGCGCCCGTTCGCTGTCGCCACCGACAACGGGATCGAGCATGTTGAAACCCGTGTACATGGTGCTCGGCTCGACCGCGGTGGCCAGGCTGATTTGCCGCGCGCGCATTTCGTCGCTCAGTCCGACCTCGCCGCCACTACCGACCTGCACCGCCTGGTCGAAGTTGTCGGACGACAGCCCGGAGGCGTCGTAATAACCCTGGAGGAATTTGGTCCAGTACGGAATGCTCTCTTTCTCGCGTGAAAACACCGCCTTGTCGAGGAAGGGAATGGTGGCGCCGCAATCCTCGAGCAGGCCGCTGGCACGATCTTCGGCCTCCCCGTCGCATGGATAGGTCGCACCGCGGTAGTTCGGATTGCGCTGGAGCACCATGCGTGCCTTGGGATCGTTTTCAACAAGCATGAAAGGGCCGGTCCCGACCGGCCACCAGTCGAGGGTGAAGTTTTTTTCCGCCATGCCGGGTTGCGAGAAGAAACGGTCAACCTCGCGCGGCACGGGCGAAAAAAACGGCATCGTCATCCAGTAGAGGAGCTGCGGATAGGCGCCGTCGATACGGATGCGGTAGGTATAGCGATCGACGCGTTCGACACCATCGAGCGGAAAACGGTCGAGGTCGAGCCACGCGCCTTCCGGCAAGCGTTTCGCCTCTTCGGTAAGTTGTGAGTGCAGCCGCTTGAGCCCCGGAATATAGCCACTCATCAACTCGAGAATGGGCGAATGCAGCGACGGGTGCGCAAGCCGCTTGAGCTGGTAGATGAAATCGTCGGCGGTCAGCTCGCGCGTGCCGGTCAGCGGGAAGTCGCGCATGCTTTGCGCCTTGTCCAGCACGTCGGCCGGCATGGGCACATAGGCGGGCGAGCCGTCGCTATTCGTCGCGAACGCCGCATGCGGCTGGTACTCGACACCTTCCTTTATCCGCACTTCATACACGCTATGGGCCACTTGTGCGTTGGGCGCGGCATCGGGCAGCGGTTGCCCGTCGGCGTCGAAGCGCGAAATGCGCGGCATTTGCGCCGCGGAGCCGGGAATCAGCTCGTAAGGCCGCTTGAGGTAGTGATATTGCAGCGGCGGTTCGTAAATCTGGTAGAGGAAGGTGGCTTCGTCTTCCGCATACGATTGCACAGGATCCAGATGTTTCGGCCGATTTGTGAAGGCGGAGTAGAGGATGTTCTCACCGCGCTCGGCCAGCGGATAGGGGTCGTTCCAGGCGCGGCCGCACGCACTCAGCGTCGCGATGATGATGAAACACAGAAACACGCGCATAAGACTGCGGCCGAGGGCGAACATGGCCTGCAGTTTAGCCGAAGCCCGTCGGAATCCGCATCCAGCTGAGGCGTGCCCCCGTCGTCCCAGGGGGATCGGCTATAATCCGCCGGTCTGCTCATCAGAGGCGCAAATAGATGGGATTTCTCTCCGGCAAACGGATACTGGTTACCGGTTTGCTCAGTAATCGTTCGATTGCGTACGGCATCGCCCGCGCCTTGCATCGCGAAGGTGCGGAGCTTGCATTCACCTATCAGAGCGAGCGCTTTCGCGAACGGGTTGCGAAAATGGCCGGAGGATTCGGCAGCGATTTGCTATTGCCTTGCGACGGCCAGCAGGATCAACAAATCGACGATGTTTTTTCCCGACTCGGCGAGGTCTGGGACGGCATGGACGGCGTCATTCATTCGATCGCCTATGCGCCTTCTGAGGCGCTCGAAGGTGATTTTCTGAGTGGCTTGTCGCGCGACGCATTCCGTATCTCGCACGAAATCAGTGCCTACAGCTTCGCCGCACTCGCCAAAGCCGCACGTCCCTTGATGCAAGGCCGCAATGGTTCCCTGCTGACGCTCACCTACCTCGGCGCAGTGCGAACCATGCCCAACTACAACGTGATGGGCATGGCCAAAGCAAGCCTCGAAGCGTCGGTTCGCTATCTCTCGGTGTGCCTTGGCCCGGAAGGCACGCGCGTCAACGCGATATCGGCCGGCCCAATCAAAACGCTGGCCGCCTCGGGTGTCGGTAATTTTGGCAAGACGCTTGCCTTCAATGAACACAACGCACCACTGCGCCGGAACGTCACCATCGACGAAGTGGGAAACGCGGCTGCGTTCATGTGTTCCGATCTGGCCAGCGCCATAACCGGTGAAATCATGTATGTCGACTGCGGCTTCAACATCACCGCGCTGGGAAATCCTCAACCGCAGTGATTGCCCACAAAAAAGCCCGGCGTGAGGCCGGGCTTTTCTTAGGTGGGCTCGCGTTACCGCGATTCGTCAGGCGTGATCGCGGCCGCATTAACTTTTACGGGATAAGCGTCCCGAAGTTCGGCGAGAAAGGCGCGCAGGTCTTGCGCACCCAGCAATTGACCATACTGACGTGCAATTTCGGCGACGCGCTCGTCGTCCGGTGCGATTTCTGCGTGCTTGACGGCATCGACCCGAAACAGCGCATAGCCCGCATCACCGAGTTCCAATCCGGCATAGGCAGGTAGAGGCGACTCCGGCACCGAAAAGACCTGTGCGACGGCCTGTGGCGGCAACACGCCCAGACCGCGCTGTACCGTGATGGCCTCGCCCCACTGCAACGCGGGACCCTTGCCCGCACGAAGCGCTTCGAGTTTTTCTACACCGTCAGCGCGGGCGAGTTGTGCGGCCTTGACGGTACGCAGACGCGCTTCCACCTCGTCCTTCACCTCGTCGAACGGACGTTGACGCGCTGGCTCGTGCGCCTCGACGCGTACCGCCACCATGGTGTTATCACCAACGTCGATGGCATCCGAATTGTGCTTGTTTTCAAGCACGTCTTTCGAAAAGAGCGCACTGACCAGTTCGGGACTCTCGAAATCGGCGAGCCGCTCGGCACCCGCTTCGATCCACTCATCCGTCGTCTCGACTTCGAGGTCAAAGGCCTGCGCCGCGGGTTCGAGTGAATCCGGCTGTTCGTAAACGATGTTGGCGAAGTTTTCTGCCACTTCGAGAAACCGCCGATTCGCCGCTTTGTCGAGCAATTCCGATTCGATGCGCGCCCGCACCTCTTCGAACGACGGAATCGTAGCGGGCCGAATTTCGTCGACACGAACGATATGAAACCCAAAGTCCGACCGAACGGGCTCGGGTAGCAGGCCTTCACCCGCTTCAAACACAGCGTCTTCGAAGGCCTTGACCATTGCGCCTCGCGCAAAAAAACCGAGATCACCGCCACTCTGTGCCGAGCCCGGATCGTCCGAGGATTTCCGTGCCACATCGCTGAATGTTTCAGGTGCCGCCTTGATTTCGGCAAGCAATTGTTCGGCCTTTGCCCGGGCCTCAGCGATTTCGGCCTCCGAGGCGTCCGCACCGACCTGCACAAGGATGTGGCTGGCCTTCCGTTCTTCCGCTACACCAAAGTTCTGTTTGGTTTGTTCGTATTCGGCACGCGCTTCCGCTTCCGCGATTTTCAGACCCTGACGCAGGTTGGTCGGGCTGAGCACTACGTAGCGCGCCTTGACGCGCGCCGGTACTTCGTAATCGGACGCATTGTTGTCGTAGTACGCCTTTGCGTCGTCCGCAGTTACGCTGACCTGATCGACGTAGTCTTCCGGTTTCAACTGCACCGTGTGGACCGTGCGCTCTTCAAGCTGCGCGGCAAGAAAGCGCCTTGCCGACGAGGTGGGTACGACGGCCGCTTCGCCGATAGCGCTGAGAATCTGCTGATTGGCAAGCTCGCCGCGCAGACGTTCCTGGAAACCGAGTTCACTCATTCCTTGCCCGCGCAGGGCAGCCTGGTAACGGCTCATCGAAAACTGGCCGCCCTCCTGGAAGGACTCGATGCCCGCAATCGTTTCACGAAGCTGTTGGTCCGATACCGAGAGGCCGTTTTCAAAAGCGTACAGGGCAAGCAGCCTTTGATTGACGATATTCTCGAGCACCGCCCGACGAAACAACGGACTGTTCAAAGCATCCGCATCGACCTGCCCTTCATTCGCTGCACGCAAGCGATCCTGTTGCTCACGCATGGCCTGCTCGAACTGGTAACCGGATATCTTGCTGTCGCCCACCGACGCGACTTCGCTCGTGTTCGTCCGGTCGTTAAGGTACGAATCCACGCCCCAAAAAGCGAAGGTCAGCGAAATCAGCACCAGAATTACCTGGGCAATGCGTTTGTTTTTTCGGACAGCCTCGAACATGAGAGTTACCGGAGGTCAGGACAAATGGGACGGAGAGATGAGTCGAGAATCAAAAAAGGCGAACGCAATGCTCGCCTTATATGAGTTGGCGGAGTGGACGGGACTCGAACCCGCGACCCCCGGCGTGACAGGCCGGTATTCTAACCAACTGAACTACCACTCCGCGGCTACATATGCTCACGTTTCACTGGTGGGTGCTGACGGGTTCGAACCGCCGACATTCGCCTTGTAAGGGCGACGCTCTACCAACTGAGCTAAGCACCCGCATTCGGGCCGTCAGCCCGAAAGCGCGCTAGTTTACTGTATCTTTGAGCGCTTTGCCAGCGCGGAACTTGGGCACCTTTGCTGCCTTGATCTTGATGCTCGCACCCGTGCGCGGGTTTCGGCCAGTACGCGCAGCGCGCTTGCCGACATAAAACGTACCGAAGCCTACCAGAGTGACACTCCCGCCTTTCTTCAGCGCCTTTGAAACCGCGTCAATCGTCGCATCCAACGCCCGCCCAGCCGCCGCTTTCGAGAGCTCAGCATCATCGGCGATCTGATCGATCAATTCTGATTTATTCACTTTCGTCCCCTTCCTTCGTGTATGTGCGGAACGTATGGGGATACCCGACCGCTTCGGCCTATCTGCCCTCACATCGTTCTTGCATATTGCAAGGCCGTTATAGCTCGCGGATTTTTGGGCTGTCAAGGCGCGGTGCAGCGAAGCGAGATGATAAAAAGGCCGCATGTGCGGCCTTTAGGAGGGGTTAGTGAGCGCGAAGATTCTGCTCGGCGCTGGGGTGATCCGACCCCGCAACTTTGGCCGTTTGGGACTTGGGAAGGTCGCCCAAGGGCTCAGGAGCCGTTTCCAGCGCATGTATGAGTACCTGATCGATCCACTTCACCGGCGCGATCTCGATTGCGTTCTTGATGTTTTCCGGAATCTCGGCAAGATCTTTTACATTCTCTTCCGGAATCAGGGCCTTGCGAATACCACCGCGAACCGCCGCGAGCAGCTTTTCTTTCAAGCCGCCGATCGCAAGAACTTCGCCGCGCAGGGTGATCTCGCCCGTCATTGCGACATCGCAGCGAACCGGAATCCCGGTAAGCACGGACACAAGCGCGGTCGTAATGGCAACGCCGGCTGACGGACCGTCCTTGGGGATGGCCCCTTCCGGCAAATGTATGTGCAAATCGCTCTTTTGGTAAAAATCGACGGGAACGCCGAGCGACTCCGCACGTCGGCGAACCACGGACAGTGCTGCCTGAATTGACTCCTGCATCACTTCGCCCAGTTTCCCGGTATGAATGATCTTGCCCTTGCCAGGCAATACGACGGCCTCGACCGTCAACAGTTCTCCACCGACTTCAGTCCACGCCAGACCGGTGACCTGGCCAATCTGATTTTCTTTCTCGGCCATACCGAAAGTGTAGCGGCGCACACCAAGATACTTGTCCAGGTTCTTGCCGTTCACGACGATCTTGGACGTACGTTTGCGAAGCACCAGCGCGCGAACGACCTTGCGACAGATTTTGGAGATCTCGCGCTCAAGTCCCCGCACACCTGCTTCGCGGGTGTAATACCGGATGACGTTGTGCAACGCATCTTCAGTGATCGATATTTCAGTCTTCTTCAGACCGTTGTTGCGCATTTGCTTCGGAATCAGATAGCGCTGGGCGATGTTGACCTTCTCGTCTTCCGTATAGCCCGACAACCGAATCAACTCCATCCGGTCAAGCAAAGGCGCGGGAATATTGAGCGTGTTCGCAGTCGCGACGAACATGACATCCGACAGGTCGTACTCTACCTCGATGTAATGATCGACGAAGGTCGAGTTTTGTTCGGGATCCAACACCTCGAGAAGAGCCGACGACGGATCGCCACGGAAATCCTGTCCCATCTTGTCCACTTCGTCGAGCAGGAACAGCGGATTCTTCACCCCGATTTTTGTCATGTTCTGCAAGATCTTGCCCGGCATCGATCCGATGTACGTACGTCGATGACCACGAATTTCGGCTTCATCACGAACACCGCCAAGAGACATCCGGACAAACTTGCGGTTTGTTGCACGCGCTATCGATTGTCCGAGCGATGTCTTGCCCACACCGGGCGGCCCAACCAGACACAGAATAGGCGCCTTCAGCTTGTCGACCCGCTGCTGCACCGCCAAGTACTCCACGATGCGCTCCTTCACTCTCTCGAGGCCATAGTGCTCCGTATCAAGCACTTTCTGGGCGTCGTTGAGGTCCTTGTGAATGCGAGAACGCTTCTTCCAGGGAAGTCCGATCAAGGTATCGATGTAGTTGCGAACGACCGTTGCTTCAGCAGACATCGGCGACATCAGACGAAGCTTCTTGAGTTCGGCGTTCGCCTTTGTGCTCGCTTCTTTGCTCATTCCGGAAGACTTGATTTTTCGTTCAAGTTCTTCGAGATCAGCGCCATCTTCGCCTTCGCCAAGCTCTTTTTGGATCGCCTTGACCTGCTCGTTCAGATAGTACTCACGCTGGCTCTTTTCCATCTGCCGCTTGACGCGGCCACGAATGCGCTTTTCCACCTGCAAGATGTCGAGTTCGGATTCCAGCTGAGTCAGTAGCGTTTCGAGCCTTTCCGCCGCATTGACCATTTCCAGCACTTGCTGTTTTTGCTCGAGCTTGAGCGGCAGATGCGCGGCAATCGTATCCGCGAGACGTCCCGGTTCCTCGATTCCACCAAGTGAAGTCAGAATCTCCGGAGGGATCTTCTTATTCAGTTTTACGTACTGATCAAACTGCGTGACGATGGCGCGCCGCATCGCTTCGACTTCGTGCGAGGCAGCTTCTTGCACGGGAATCGGCGTCGTCTTCGCCATGAAAACGCTCACTTGATCGTCCACAACGTCGATGAGCGCACGCTGCACACCCTCGACCAACACCTTGATGGTGCCGTCGGGAAGTTTGAGCATTTGAAGAATATTGGCTATGCAGCCTGTATCGTAGAGATCCTCGGCCGTCGGCTCGTCCTGGGCCGCGGCCTTTTGGGCGACGAGCAAGATGCTCTTGCCCGCTTCCATCGCGTTCTCGAGTGCCTTGATCGACTTCGGCCGTCCTACGAAGAGCGGGATGACCATATGGGGGAAGACCACGACATCGCGTAGCGGAAGGAGCGGCAGCTCTATCTGCTCTTGCGGCAACTCATCCGTGCCAGACATGTTTTGTTCCTTAAATACTGGGCACGGGCCTAAATTGGGGCCCGCAACGGAAATTCAAGACGGCGAACTGATTGGCTCAGTTGGAGCCGGAGACTTTCTGCTGATCAGCGTAGATCATGATCGGTTGGGATGTTCCATCAACCGCGCCGTCGTCGATGACGATTTTCTCGACGTTTTCCATTGCCGGCAGGTCATACATGACGTCGAGGAGTGTACCTTCCAAGATAGACCGCAAGCCACGTGCGCCGGTTCTGCGCTTGAGTGCCCGCGTGGCGATCGAACGCAGCGCCGATTCGCGGAATTCAAGCTCGGCACCTTCCATCGCGAACAGCTTCGCGTATTGCTTGACCAATGCGTTCTTGGGTTCCGTCAGGATCTTGATCAGGGCTTCTTCGTCAAGCTCCTGGAGGGTTGCCACGACAGGCAAGCGTCCGACGAATTCAGGAATGAGTCCAAACTTGACCAAGTCCTCGGGTTCCACCTGCAGCAAGGTGTCTGAAACCGATTTGCCCTGCTTGCTGCGTACTTCCGCGCCGAAACCGATCCCCGCCTGTTCTGTACGATCACGAATAACCTTCTCAAGGCCGTCGAACGCGCCGCCGCATATGAACAGAATGTTGGTCGTATCAATCTGAACGAAATCCTGGTTTGGGTGCTTTCGCCCGCCCTGCGGAGGCACGGCCGCTACCGTGCCCTCGATGAGCTTGAGCAATGCTTGCTGAACACCTTCACCCGATACATCCCGTGTAATCGACGGGTTGTCTGACTTGCGAGATATCTTGTCGATTTCGTCGATGTAGACGATGCCCTGCTGCGCCTTGTCGACGTCGTAATCGCACTTCTGCAACAGCTTTTGGATGATGTTTTCGACGTCTTCGCCGACGTAGCCCGCTTCCGTCAGGGTTGTCGCGTCCGCCATTACAAACGGTACATTCAGCAGACGCGCCAAGGTCTGAGCAAGCAGCGTTTTGCCCGAGCCCGTCGGCCCGACAAGGAGGATGTTGCTCTTGGCAAGTTCGACTTCATCCTTGGCCGTGTCGAGGTGTCGCAATCGCTTGTAGTGATTGTAGACGGCAACCGCGAGTATGCGCTTGGCCTGGTGCTGGCCGATGACGTACTGGTTGAGGATGTCGAAAATCTCGTTCGGTGTCGGAAGGTCACTTCGTCCTTCCTCGTTGCCGTGTTCACCAGCGAGTTCATCGCGAATGATGTCATTGCAAAGTTCGATGCACTCATCGCAAATGAAGACAGACGGACCTGCGATCAGCTTTCGGACCTCGTGCTGACTCTTGCCGCAAAACGAGCAGTACAGCAGCTTTTCGCCGCCCGTTTTCTTTTCTGTCATAGCATTCTCTCGCTGGTTGTCAGGCCGCGTCCGCGCGGCTGGAAAGCACCTTATCGACGATACCGTAGCGCATCGCTTCGTCACCCGACATGAAATTATCCCTGTCGGTGTCTTTTTCGATCCGCTCAGCCTTTTGACCCGTGTGCTTCGCGAGCATTTCATTGAGTCGAGCACGCAACGCAAGTATTTCGCGCGCGTGAATTTCAATGTCCGAGGCTTGGCCCTGAAATCCGCCCAGAGGCTGATGAATCATGATGCGCGAATTCGGCAAACAGTATCGCTTGCCGTCTGCGCCCGCTGCCAGCAGAAACGCGCCCATACTCGCTGCCTGTCCAATGCAAAGCGTGCTTACATCAGGCTTGACGAACTGCATGGTGTCGTAAATCGCCATTCCTGAGGTTACTGATCCGCCCGGTGAATTGATATAGAGATAAATGTCCTTGTCGGGATTTTCCGATTCCAGAAACAGCATTTGGGCGACGATCAGGTTGGCGGTAACGTCGTTGACCGGCCCGACAAGAAAAATAACGCGCTCTTTCAACAAGCGGGAATAGATGTCGTACGCCCGTTCGCCGCGCCCGCTTTGCTCGATAACCATCGGCACCAAGCCGAGTCCTACTGGATTCCAGTCGTTCGCCATTGTGTTGGTTGAACTCGCCGTGTCGCCAAAGGGAAAATGCATCATGCCGTAGAGCCCATCAGCTCGTCAAAGTCGATCGGCTTGTCTTCGGTCTTCGCATTGGCGAGGACCCACTGGACCGAGTTCTCCTCGATCACCAAAGCTTCGGCCTGAGCCAGACGCTGAGGCTGAGAGTAGTACCAGTCAATTACTTCTTTTGGATCCTCGTAGCTCTTGGCAAAGTCTTCAACGAGGGCGCGTATCTGCTCGGGCTTGGCATGCAGTTCTTTCTCTTTGACCAACTCCGCTAGCACTAAGCCAAGTTTGACGCGGCGCTCGGCTTCATCCGTAAACCATTCGGGCGACACGGGTACGTCTTTTGTCTCCATGCCGCGACTTTCCATATCGCGCCGCGCATTTTCGGCGAGTTGTTCGGCCTCGCGCGCCACGAGGGATTTGGGCGCTTCGATCGGGTTCGCTTCGAGTAAGGCGTCCATGGCCTGCGCCTTGACGCGCGCCTTGACTCGGCGGCTGACTTCGCGCTCGAGGTTGCTTTTCACCTCGTCGCGCATCTTGGCGATATCGCCGTCTTCGATGCCGAGCGCGACAGCGAAGTCCGCGTCAATCTCGGGCAGTTTTGCTTCGCCGACTTCCTTTACCGTGACGTTGAATTCAACCTCCTGGCCGGCCAGATCCTTGGCGTGGTAGTCGTCAGGAAATGTCATTGAGAACGTCTTGCTTTCCCCCGCCTTGAGACCGAGCACAGCATCTTCGAACGGCTTGAGCATGTTTCCGGCGCCAATCACGAACGGAAAATCGTTTGCCTTCCCGCCCTCGAATTCGACGCCATCCTTACGCCCGGTGAAATCGACGACGACCCGGTCGTCCGTCGCGGCGGCCCGATCGGTCTGCTCATAGGTAGTGCGCTGTTTGCGCAACACTTCGATGGTTTTATCGACTTCGGCTTCGGTAACTTCAATCTGCGGTCGCTCGATCGACTTTTCGCTGAGGTCACCCAATTGGATCTCCGGATACACTTCGAAGACTGCGGTGAACTCAAGCGCGCCTTCCGCGGCTTCGCTCTTGGGCTCGATCCGCGGCTGCCCGGCCACCCGAAGTTTTTCTTCCTGGATTCGTTCGCCGAAAGATTTTTCGAGCGCCGCCCCGATCGCCTCCGAGCGGGCCTGCGCGCCGTGATTTTGCTCAACGATCTTGAGGGGCACTTTGCCCGGTCGGAAACCCGGCAGCTTCATGGTACGTGCGATTCGCTTCAGGCGAGACTGTACTTCCTGATCCACGGCATCCTTCGAGACGGTGAAATCGATCCGGCGTTCGAGTGCGTTGGTGGTTTCCTGGTTGGCTGTCATGAAATTTCCCGGCTGGTCGTGGCTGGCCGACGCTGCTCGCCGAACGAGGGCAGGACGGCCGATGTTGTGAATTTGGGCAAACGATTAGTCTATCACAGCGGTAAGCAACGACCTGTCACCGCATCGTGTCGAAGCCCGCGCGACGGCGCCCACCCGCGCACGAGTAAAATCCGCAACGTCGGGAACCCGTGATTCTTTTCCACCTCTCACAGTGGAAGGCGCGCACACTCGAAGTGACTGAACGCTTAAAGTTGACACGCAGGGTGCCGCTGGCAATCTAAGGGTGTTCAGTGAGATTTCGGGACCACCACCGCGCGTGCGGATGAAAGTTTCAGGAGACGCGAGATGAGCATTTTCAACGCCTATCAGGCGCGATTCGAAGCGACACAAGAGGAGGAGATGTCGCTTCAGGAATATCTAGAGCTGTGCCGGTCCGAGCCTGGCGCATATGCAACGGCCTCCGAGCGCTTGCTGATGGCGATCGGCGAACCGGAGTTTATCGACACACGCGACGACTCACGACTGTCACGCATCTTTTCCAACAAGGTGCTCAAACGCTACCCCGCCTTCCGCGAGTTTTATGGCATGGAGGAATCGATCGAGAACATCGTTTCGTATTTCCGTCACGCTGCGCAGGGTCTTGAAGAGAAGAAGCAGATATTGTACTTGCTCGGCCCAGTGGGTGGCGGCAAGTCGTCGCTGGCGGAAAAGCTCAAGTCGCTCATGGAGCACGTGCCGTTTTATGCGATCAAGGATTCGCCAGTCAATGAATCGCCGCTCGGTCTTTTCAAGCCGGAAGAGGACGGCAAACTCCTGGAGGACGACTTCGGAATTCCGCTGCGCTACCTGACCTCGATCATGAGTCCTTGGGCGGTCAAGCGGCTTCACGACTACGGCGGCGACATCACGCGCTTTCGCGTGGTCAAGCTTCGCCCGTCGGTATTGAAGCAAATAGCCGTCGCCAAGACTGAACCGGGCGATGAGAACAACCAGGACATCTCTTCGCTGGTCGGCAAGGTCGACATTCGCAAGCTTGAAGCGCATTCCCAGGACGACCCCGATGCCTACAGCTATTCCGGCGGCCTGTGCCTGGCCAATCGTGGCCTGCTCGAGTTTGTGGAAATGTTCAAGGCGCCAATCAAGGTACTCCACCCGCTGCTGACCGCAACGCAGGAGGGAAACTACAAAGGTACGGAAGGATTCGGCGCCATCCCGTTTGACGGCATCATCATGGCGCACTCAAACGAATCCGAGTGGTCGGCGTTCAAGAACAACAAGAATAACGAAGCCTTTCTCGATCGCATCTACACCGTCAAGGTTCCGTATTGCCTGCGGGTCTCGGAGGAAATTCGCATCTATGACAAATTGCTGCGCGAAAGCTCGCTCGCATCGGCGCCGTGTGCACCTGATACGCTGCGCATGATGGCGCAGTTTGCCGTGCTTTCGCGCCTGAAAGAACCCGAGAATTCGAGCATCTTCTCCAAGATGCGAATTTACGATGGCGAAAGCCTCAAGGACACCGATCCCAAGGCGAAGTCGTACCAGGAATACCGCGATTACGCCGGCGTGGATGAGGGCATGAGCGGCCTGTCGACGCGCTTTGCCTTCAAGGTGCTGTCACGTGTTTTCAACTTCGATCACCGTGAAGTGTCCGCGAACCCGGTGCACCTGATGTACGTGCTCGAACAGCAAATCGAGCAGGAGCAGTTCCCGCCCGAAGTCGAGGGTCGCTATCGCGCATTCATCAAGGAATTCCTCTCCCCGCGCTATGCCGAATTCATCGGCAAGGAAATTCAGACGGCCTATCTGGAGAGTTACTCGGAGTATGGCCAGAACATTTTCGATCGTTATGTGACCTACGCTGACTTCTGGATTCAGGACCAGGAGTACCGCGATCCGAACACGGGCGAGATCCTCGATCGCAACGCATTGAACGATGAGCTTGAAAAGATCGAGAAGCCTGCGGGTATCAGCAACCCCAAGGATTTCCGCAATGAAGTGGTGAATTTCGTCTTGCGCGCACGTGCTCAGCATTCGGGCAACAACCCCAGCTGGACGAGCTACGAGAAGCTGCGCGCGGTCATCGAGAAGAAGATGTTCTCCAACACGGAGGACTTGCTCCCGGTGATCAGCTTCAATGCCAAGGCCAGCGCCGACGAACAGCGCAAGCATCAGGACTTTGTGAATCGTATGATTGACAAGGGTTACACTGAGAAGCAGGTGCGCTTGCTGTGCGAATGGTATTTGCGCGTCCGTAAGTCCTCGTAATAAGCGCCTCCCCCCGCGCGCTTTTCGAGGCGCAGGGGGCAGCGCCCAGGGAGAGGACAGATGGTCCGGATCATCGATCGACGTTTCGACAGCAAGAAGAAAAGCACGGTCAATCGCCAGCGCTTCATGCGCCGATTCAAGCGGCAAATTCGCCGCGCGGTCGCGGACTCGATTGACGACCGCTCCATCCGCGATCTGGATAGCGGCGAAGAAATCGCCATTCCCACGAAAGACCTCTCCGAGCCGAGTTTTCAGCAGGGCCGGGAGGGCGTTTGGGAACAGGTGTTTTCCGGAAACGACCGTTTTTCTACCGGCGACCAGATCGACCGCCCGCTCGGTGGTGGTGCCGGCGGCGGTGGCGGCAAGGCAAGCAATGAGGGTGAAAGTGAGGACGACTTCGTCTTTCAGCTCTCGCGCGAAGAATTCCTCGACATATTTTTCGAAGACCTCGCGCTGCCCAATCTTGTGCGCACGCAGCTGACGAAGATCACTGAGTTCAAGAGCCAACGCGCCGGTTTTACGTCGGACGGGGTGCCCACCAACATCAATATCCTGCGCTCCTTGCGGGGTGCGCTCGGGCGTCGGATGGCCCTGGGCGGACCGCTCACCAAGCGCGTGCGCGAAATCGAAGAGCAGCTCAAGCTGCTCAAGCAGGACGAATCGCTGCACACCGAGGAAATCCGCCAGTTGCGTGAGGAGCGCGCCAGCCTGCTCGCGCGCATCGAAGCGATTCCGTTCATCGATCGCTACGACCTGCGCTACAACAACCGGGTGAGGGTACCTCAACCGGTGACCCAGGCCGTAATGTTCTGTGTGATGGATGTTTCCGGTTCGATGGACGAACAGAAGAAGTCGACGGCCAAGCGCTTCTTCATGTTGCTGTACCTGTTTCTCAAGCGGAACTATGAACACATCGAGGTGGTGTTCATTCGGCACCACACCGTTGCCAAGGAAGTGAATGAAGAAGAATTCTTTCACTCGCGCGAATCCGGGGGTACCGTCGTGTCGAGCGCGTTGCGCCTGATGACCGACATCGTGCGCGAACGCTACAGCCCCTCGTTATGGAACATATACGGCGCGCAGGCATCGGACGGCGACAACTGGGACAACGATTCACCGATCTGCTTCGAAATCCTCGACGAAGAGCTGCTCGGCTTGTGCCGTTATTTTGCCTATATCGAGATCACCGCGGGGGATCCGCAAAATCTTTGGCGCCAGTACGAGTCGCTGATTGAAACCCACCGCAATTTCGCGATGCAGCGGATCGAAGCGCTCGAGGACATCTATCCGGTGTTTCGCGAATTGTTCAAGAAGGAGCCCGCATGAGCGAACTCGCTCTCGAACACAAGAAGCTGCCGTCGGGCGCCGAGTGGACTTTCGAGGCGATCGACCTCTACCACGAACAGATTGCCCGGGTCGCTGCGAACTACGGCCTCGACACCTATCCGGTGCAGGTCGAGATGATTACCTCCGAGCAGATGATGGATGCCTACGCGTCAGTCGGCATGCCGGTCAACTACCGCCACTGGAGCTTCGGCAAGCAGTTTCTTGCAACCGAGAAACGCTATAAGCGCGGACAAATGGGTCTGGCCTACGAGATCGTTATCAATTCCGATCCGTGCATAGCCTATCTCATGGAGGAAAACACGTTGACCATGCAGGCGCTGGTAATCGCGCACGCCGCCTATGGTCACAATGCATTCTTCAAGGGAAATTACCTGTTCCGCACATGGACCAGCCCGGATGCGATCATCGACTACCTTATCTTTGCGCGAAACTACATCGCCGAATGCGAGGAGCGCTATGGCGAGGACACGGTCGAGGAACTGATTGACTCGTGCCACGCATTGATGAATCTTGGTGTGGATCGGTACAAGCGCCCGCCGAAGTTGTCGCTTGCCAAGGAGCAACTTCGTCAGGAGGAGCGCGAGGCCTACCTGCAAAGGCAGGTGAACGCGCTGTGGCGCACGCTACCGGGCGAGGCGAGCGGAGAGGCGCCGCGCACGCGCGAGCGATTCCCGCCGGAACCGCAGGAGAACATCCTCTATTTCATCGAGAAGCACGCGCCGCTGCTCGAGCCCTGGCAACGCGAGGTGGTACGCATTGTGCGCAAGGTGGCACAGTACTTTTTCCCGCAGCGTCAGACGCAAGTCATGAACGAAGGCTGGGCGAGCTTCTGGCACTACACATTGCTCAACACGCTATACGACGAAGGCCTGCTCGCAGACAGCTTCATGATGGAGTTCCTTCACAGTCATTCGAGCGTGATGTACCAGCCCAACTACAACGATCCCTGGTACAACGGTATCAACCCCTCTGCGCTGGGCTTCGCGATGTGGCAGGACATCAAGCGGATCTGCCAGAACCCGACAGACGAAGACCGCGCCTGGCTCCCGGACATCGCGGGCAGCGACTGGCTCGAAACCTTCGATTTTGCGATGCGCAACTTCAAGGACGAAAGCTTTGTCGCACAATTTCTCTCGCCTCGGCTGATGCGGGAGTTCAAGCTTTTTGCAGTCGAGGACGACGACAGCGAAGACAAGATGTCGGTGACGGCCATCCACGAAGAACAGGGCTACCGCACACTGCGCGAACGCCTGTCGAACCAGTACAACCTGGGATGCCGCGAACCCAACATCCAGGTGTGGAACGTGGATTTCCGCGGAGACCGGTCCCTCACCTTGCGCTATCTCCCCTACAACCGGCGGCCGCTCGCCGATTCCGGCGCGGAAGTAATGAAGCATGTGGCACGGCTGTGGGGCTTTGCGGTGCGGCTCGAAACGGTCGAACCCGACGGTACAACGTCGCTGACTTACGAATGCCGGCGCGAAAGGCGCCACCCGAACCACCACGCTTAACACGCTGGTTCGGTCGCCCTCAAGCGCGCCCCCGCGCGCGCCGTTAAATGTGATTGCAAGGCCCGCATGACGCCGGCCGAAATCCCAATCGCCCAAACGGCACGCCGGAGGCAGCATGACCTCGCTTCTCAAGATCGAAAACGAAGACCCGTTCGAAAACGCATTAGAGGCCTTTTCGCACACCATCGAGCGCGATCTGGCAACCCGCCAGCTCACTTTTCCGACGTTTCTCGATCTGACCATCCGCATCAAGCGCGTCAGCGACGATGAAAACGCATCGCTCGATGACATGGTGCGCGTGATCCGCCCCGATGCCCTGCTCAGCGCACGGATCATCCGGCTCGCCAACTCCGTCGCACTCAATCCGAATAACGCTGTGGTGACCGGCATCGGTGAGGCCGTACGGCGCATTGGCCTGGTGAACGTACGTTCAGTGGCACTCGCCGTCGCCACCGAACAACTGGCCAATGAATGCCGCAGCGCCGACGCCCGCCTGATCGCCTCCGGTCTGTGGATGCACACCATTGACGTCGCCGCATGGTCCAGCGCCCTGACCCGCCATCTGCGCTGCGGTGACGCCGACACGGCCCTGTTTGCCGGCATGCTGAGCACCATCGGACAGTTCTTCCTGCTTGCCCGCTCGGCACAGCATGCCGTGCTCGAAGGCGATCTCAACCGCTTCGGCGAGTTTGTCACGCTGTGGCACGAACCGGTCGGCCGCGCGCTGCTCGAAGCCCTCGACGTGCCCGACGCGGTCAGCCATGTATTCGACGAAAAGAACCCCTACGGCGGCAGCTGGCCCCCGTCGAAGCTGCGCGACATCTACTTCGTTTCCTGCCTGTGCGCCGAAACGCCCAACCCCTTCCTCCAATTCAGCCCGGGCCTGCGAAGCACGCTGCTGCAATCCGCCACGCGCGATATCGAACCCGCCGCGCTCGAAGAATTGCGTCAGGCCGCACGCTCCACCCGCGACGATCTGCTGGCCGTGCTGCGCGGCTGATCCGCGCCAGCGGCAGGTGCGGCGCGACGTGTATAATCCGCGTC
>CBDULG010000026.1:0-17359 GCA_965367985.1 uncultured Rhodocyclaceae bacterium | reverse complement strand
CGCCTACGCCGACTACCGCGCCGGGCGTCTAGACCAGGCCGAGCGCCGGTATCGCGACTATCTGGGGGTCGATGCCAACAATACCGATGCGCTCAACGGGCTCGGCGCGATTGCTCTGCAGCGCGGCCAGCCGGCCGTTGCGGCGCGCTGGTTTCGCCGCGCGCTGGCCGCTGCCCCCGACGATGCGGTGGCGCAAGCCGGACTGGCCAGTCTGGCGCCGGCCGACGATCCGGTAGTCGACGAAGCGCAATTGCGCGAACTGGCCGCGCGGCAGCCGGCCTCCGGCGAAGTGGCCTTCGCGCTGGGCAACAGCCTCGCGCGCCAGGGCCGCTGGCCCGAAGCGCAGCAAGCCTACTTCGAGGCGCTCACGCGAGACGCCGGCAACCCGGACTACCTGTTTAATCTCGCGGTCAGCCTCGATCAGTTGCAGCAGAGCGCGCTGGCGGCGGGTTACTACGCGCGCGCGCTCGAAGCGGCCGGCACGCGCCGTGCGGTATTCGACCCGTCGCCGGTTCGCGCCCGCCTCGAGGCGCTGACCGCGAGGGCGCGAGAGGCCGTGCAATGAACGCCCCACAGTCGGGCCGCGCGCCGCTCGGCCAGACGCTGGTCGCCACCGGCATCATTACCGAGGACCAGCTGCGCATCGCGCTGCTCGAGCAAAGTCACGACAAGCGCCCGATCGGCCAGTTGCTGATCGACCTGGGTTTCGTTTCGGAAGCGGCATTGCGCGATGCGCTGTCGGAGAGTCTGGGCAAGCAGAGCGTCGACCTGGCCAACACCATCGCCGACGCCGAGGCGCTGGCACTGGTACCGCAGGATCTGGCCAAGCGGCACCACCTCTTGCCGCTGAGTTTCGATTCCGATGCCAACCGTCTCACGGTCGCAATCGCCGATATCAACGACGTGGTCGCGCTCGACAAGCTGCGCGGGCTGCTGGCCGAAGACATCATCATTGAAACGCTGCTTGCCGGCGATGCGGAAATCGCCCGCTCGATCGACCAGTATTACGGCCACAAGTTGTCGATCGACGGCATTCTCCACGAGATCGAAACGGGCGAAGTCGACTTCCGCTCGATCACCAGTGCGCTCGACGAATACAGCCAGCCGGTGGTGCGCCTGATCGACGCCCTGCTCACCAATGCGGTCAAGCGCGACGCGTCGGACATACACTTCGAGCCGGAGGCGGCCTTTCTGCGCATCCGCTATCGCATCGACGGGACGCTGCGCCAGGTGCGTGCACTGCACAAATCTTACTGGGCGGCGATGGCAGTGCGAATCAAGGTGATCGCCGCGCTCAACATCGCCGAGACCCGCGCCCCCCAGGACGGCCGCATCTCGCTGAACGTGAGCGGCCGCCCGGTGGACTTTCGCGTCTCGGCACAGCCGACCATCCACGGTGAAAACATCGTGCTGCGCGTGCTCGATCGCCACAAGGGCATCGTGCCGCTGGAAGGTCTCGGTCTCAGCGATGCGCAGCTCGATCTGCTCAAGCTGATGATCGCCCGGCCCGAAGGGCTGATTCTGGTCACCGGGCCGACCGGAAGCGGCAAGACCACCACGCTGTACTCGGTTCTCAACCACATCAACGCCGAGGCCCTGAACATCATGACCCTGGAGGATCCGGTCGAATATCCGATGGCGCAAATTCGCCAGACGGCCGTTTCGGAGAGCACCAAGCTCGACTTCGCGAACGGCGTGCGCGCCATGCTGCGCCAGGACCCGGACATCATCCTGGTGGGCGAAGTGCGCGACCGCGACACCGCCATGATGGCGTTCCGGGCGGCGATGACCGGCCACCAGGTGTACTCGACGCTGCACACCAATTCAGCGATCGGCGCCATTCCGCGCCTCTTCGATCTGGGTATCACGCCCGAGACGATGACCGGCAACATCATTGGCGTGGTCGCTCAGCGGCTGGTGCGCAAGCTGTGCCCGCACTGCAAGGAGTCGTACAGCCCGGAGGGCTGGGAGGCGCGGCTGCTCGGCTTGCCGCCCGAGCGCGCCGCGCCGACCCTCTACCGTGCGGTGGGCTGCGCGAAATGCGAGTTTCAGGGCTATCGCGGGCGCACCGCGATCATGGAACTGGTGCGCATGGACAGCGACATGGACGAACTGGTGGCGCGCCGCGCCAGTCAGCGCGAAATCCGCAACGCGGCGCGCGCCAAGGGCTTTCGCTCGCTGGCCGAGGACGGCGTGCGCCGCGTCCATGACGGCATCACCTCGCTCGAGGAACTGGCGCGGGTGGTCGATCTGACCGAGCGGATGGTTTAATCTGGAAACGGCAGTTGACCGCGTGTCAGCCTCGGTAAGCTATTGTGAAAACTGACTATTTCGCCTTCGCTGTGCTCCACCCATCGGGTCCGGGCGCTACACGCCCGATCGCACGACTGGCGAGCCGCCGGCCTGCGTTGTTCGTCCTCGCAGGGATCGCTCCTGCGCCCTCCTCGCGCCCTGTCGCACGACCCGCCAGCCGCACACTCGGTCGCATTCAACCGCCGTTTCCAGGTTCAGCACCGTGGTGATGTTCGCCTATAAAGCGGTGACGCCCGAAGGCCGGCATGTGCGCGGCGAAATGGACGCGGTGAACGTGATCGATCTGGAAATGCGCCTCAAGCGCATGGACATGGATTTCATCAACGGCCGCCCGCTCAAGGGTCACGGCGCGTGGGGCAACCAGCGCATTCCGCGGCGCGAGCTGATCAATTTCTGTTTTCACCTCGAACAGCTCACCCGCGCCGGCGTGCCGATCCTCGATGGCCTCACCGATCTGCGCGACTCGACCGAGCATGGCCGCTTTCGCGAGATCGTCGCCGGCCTGGTGGAAAGCATCGAGGGCGGGCGCAACCTGTCGGACGCGGCAGAGGAATATCCACAGGTTTTCGATAGCGTGTTCTGCAACCTGCTGCGCGCCGGCGAGACCTCGGGCAACCTGTCGCACGTGCTCAACCAGATCAGCGACAACCTCAAGCGCGACGACGAACTGGCCGCCTTCGCGCGCAAGATCGTCATCTATCCGGCCATCGTCAGTCTTATCATCCTCGCCGCGGTCACCGTTGCGCTGCTCTATCTGGTGCCGCAGCTCGACAGTCTGTTCCGTCTCTCGGGCCAGCAACTGCCGCTGTCGACGCGCACCCTCATCGGCGCCTCGCGCCTGCTCACCGACTACTGGTGGCTGCTGCTCACGCTGATCGTCATCGGCTTCGCCGCCGGACGTGCGGCAATCGCATCGATGCCGGTGGCGCGCCGCGCGTGGGACGGCATCCTGCTCGGGTTGCCGCTGCTCGGCGACATCCGCCGCAAGATCATCCTCGCGCGCTTCGCCAGCCTGTTCGCCATGATGTATGGCGCCGGCATTCCGATCGTCAATGCGCTCGAGTCGGCCGAGCGGGTAGCGGGCAACACGCTCATCGCCGACGGATTGCGTCGGGTGCGCGAACGCATCGCCGAAGGACGCAACGTCTCCGCCGCATTCGCCTCGGTGGCGCTTTTTCCGCCGCTCGTGGTGCGCATGCTGCGGGTCGGCGAAAACACCGGTGCGCTCGATGCGGCGCTCGCCAATGTGAGCTATTTTTACGATCGCGACGTGCGCGAGTCAGTCGATCGACTGCAGGCGGTGATCGAGCCGCTGCTGATGGTGGTGCTCGGCGCGATTCTGCTGGGCATCACGCTGTCGGTGCTCGGCCCGGTGTACGACATCATCACGCAATTGCCCATCTGAGATGCAGACCCGCCACCTCCTCTACCTCGACGCCAACAGCATGCGCTGTTTCCTGTGGGATCAGGGGCGGGTCAGCGCGCACGGCCAGTTTTCCGCCACCGACGAGGGCATCGCGGGATTTTCCCGGCATGTTCAGCAGCACGCGGGCGATCTGTACACACTGCTGGTCGACCTCGTCGAAGAAGGTTTTCACTACGAGACGCTACCCTTCGTGCGCGGCGCCGACCGCGACGCGATGATCGAACGCAAACGCGGCCAGGTCTTTTTCGGCTCGCCGTTGAGCGGCGCGTTGTCGCTCGGGCGCGAAGCGGGCGGACGGCGCGACGAGCGCATACTGTTCATCGCGCTGACCCGCCACGCCGCGGTCGAACCCTGGCTGCAGGCGCTGCGCGCGGCCAATGCGCCGCTCACCGGCATCCACTCGCCGGCACTGCTGTTCGACAGGCTGGCGCAGCGCCTCGGCGTCGACGTATCGCGGGCCCTGGTGGTCAGCCTTGCGCCGGGCGGCATGCGGCAGACCTTTTTTCATGACGGGCGGCTGCGCTTCAGCCGGCTGTCGGTGGGCCTGCACCAGAGCGGTGCGCAACTCAACGCGCAGTGCTCGGCAGAAATCCTCAAGACGCATTCCTACCTGGTCGGCCAGCGCCTGATATCGCGTGGCACGCGCTTGCCGGTCTACATGCTGTTCGACGACGCGGAGTACGACGCCGTCCACCCGGCGCTGGCGGCAATCGACGAGCTGGAATTTCGCCATGCGCCGCTCAGTGCGCTGGCCGCGAAGATCGGCCTGCGCGGCCGCACCGTCGGCTCGAGCGCGCTGCCATTGATGTTGCATTGGATGGCGCGCGAATCGGGCCTGTTGCAGCTCGCGCCGCCGGCCGAGCGCCGCTACTACCGAGTCTGGCAAGCGCGCCAGGCGATTCACGCCACGGGCGTTTTGGTGCTGGCCGGCTCCCTGCTTTTCGCGGGCAAGCTGTGGTTCGACGCGTATGAACTCAAGGAGCGCATCGACTATTTGCAGACCCGCGCGGCCACGCAGAATGCCCAACTGCGTATGTTGCTCGACGCACGCCCCGAGTTACCCGTGCCGCTCGGCGCATTGCAACCGGCCATGGATACGCTCGAAACACTGCGCGCGCAGACCACCTCGCCACGCCCCTGGCTGACGCATCTCGCGGCGGCGCTCGACGCGCACCCGGACATCACCTTACTGAGCGTCAATTGGCGACTGGCCGATGCGACCGCGGAGCGCCCAGCCGCCGTCCTCGGCGAGGCCCGTCTCGCCTTGCCGGGCGAGCTCGCCGACGATCGGCGCGCGCAGATCGAAGCGGCGCAGCGTTTCGTCGCCGATCTGGGGCGTGCGCCCGGACGCGACGCGCGCATGACGCGCATGCCGGTGGATATCGAATCGGATCAGGTGTTCAGCAGTTCGAGCGACGCGCCCACCACGCTGCGACGCCCCGAGTTCGACATCGAATTCGCCTGGCAGGATGCCGTGCGATGAAGCCGCTACAGTTCCTCGCGCTGCTGAAATGGCCGATCGTCGGCGCGGTGCTGCTCGCATCGCTCGGCGCGGTCACCGTGGTAATGGCGCAGCGCGAGTACGCCGCTGCTGTCGATGCGCATCAGCGCGCCGCCGAGCGTCACGCGCAGGCGATGCGCGAATTGCAGCGCGCGCAGCAGAACGAAGATGCCGTGCGCAGCGCCATCGCGCGCTACGACAGCCTTTCGCAGTCTGGTCTGATCGGCGCCGAGCACCGTCTGGCATGGATCGAAACGCTCGATGCCGCGCGGGTGAGTCTCGGCGTCGAGCGCATTGCCTACGACATCCTCCCCCAACGCCGCATGAGTAGCGAGGGCAGCCCGCAAGCGCTCGAGTGGATGGAAAGCCGCATGCGCCTCAACCTGCGCGTGCGCCACGCGGGCGTGCTGCTCGGTGTGCTCGAGGCGCTGCAAGGCGTGAGCAGCGCCATCGTGCGGCCGGAGCGCTGCCGAGTCGCCTGGGCCGAGGACGCCGCGAGCGGGCTCAATGCCGAGTGCGAACTGCGCTGGCTGACGCTGCGCACGGAGGCGCAGACATGAAAGCGGCCCACCGCACGCTGACACTTTGTCTGTCCGCCGCGATCACGCTCGCCAGCGCCAGCGCCGCCGCACAAGCGCCACTCGGCCGCTTGTTCTTCACCCCCGAAGAGCGCGCCGCCCTCGACGCCGGCCGCCCGCTCCACGCCGAGTCGGCCGCCGAAATTGAACTCACGCCACGGCGCCTCGACGGCATCGTGCGACGCAGCGACGGCCGCGGCACGGTGTGGATCAACGGCGAAGCCGAACGCCGCCGCCTCGAGTCCGCACAACGCGCCGCGGTGCGCGACGCCGAAGGCCGCTGGCAATCGCTGCGCGTCGGCGAAGCCGCCGACGCCACCACGCCGGCGCCGCAAATCCGCATCCGGCAGCATCGCAAATGAGGCGGTGCCAGAACGGCTTCGTGGTTGCGGCGCTGTTGCTGGTGTTGGTGTTTGCCAGCATGGCGATGATGCTCGGCCAACGCGATCTGCGCGCCGCAGGCGAGAGCCAGCGCTATTTGGTGACCATGCGCAATCTGGCCAAGGCCCGCGAAGCTTTGCTCGCCTATGCGCAAACCTACCACCTCACCCATCCGGGCAAACCACCGGGATTTCTGCCCTGCCCCGACAAGCTGCGCGTCGGCGGCCTGGAAGGTTCGTCCAATGCGCCCTGCGGTGCCACCGGCGTTTATGCCATTGGCCGCCTGCCTTTCCGTACGCTGGGCCTCTCGCCACTGCGTGACGGTTACGGCGAATGCTTTTGGTATGCGGTGGCCGGCACCTTCAAGAACGCGCCGGTAAACGACGAGCACACCTGGGATACGGCGGGTCAGTTTTCGGTGGTCGATCTCGACGGCCGCACGCTCAATCCCGCCACGCCGGGCGAGCAGCGCGCGGTGGCCGTGGTTTTTTCGCCCGGCCCGCCGCTCGCCGCGCAGTCCCGCGGCACCCCGGGCGCGCAGTGCAATGGCGGCGACGACGCGAGCGTGGCGCTGAGCGCGTTTCTCGAAGGTGGCTACGCCAGCCCCGGCACCGTGCCGATCGCCGTGACACAAGGCCACCCCGGCAATGCGGGGGTGAACGACATCACCGCCTGGATTACCGCGGCGGATGTGTTTTCCGACCGCTTCGTGCGCCGCTCCGACTTCGGCAGCTTCGTCAATACGATGCTCGCGTCGCTGTCGTCAGCGATCTCGATGCACCCCGATCCGCGCCCCGTCAATCCGCTCACTGTGGGCAATATCCAACGGGGGGACTTTCCGCTACCGATCCCCGCACCGCCGCCCCCGGCAACATTGTCCGCCACCGAAATGGTCATCAACGACGTCCTCACGCGATATGCTGCGTGGGCGGGGCAGTTTCGCTATTTTCGCTGCGTTGATGGATCGCCCTGCCTCACCGCGATCGATGACAGCGGTTTTGTCAGTACGTGTCCGGCGGCAATCGTCTTTGCCGGCCACGCCGCGCCCGCGCAGGTTCGCGAAGGCAGCGGCGGCGCGACCAGCGCGTACTTCGAGGGCACCAACGTGAGCGCCATCGACAGCGTCACCGGCAATTTTGTCGGCCCGCCGAGCTACGACACGATGGCCCCGCCCAAGGATCTCGTGCGATGCCTCACCTGACCCGCGCGACCCGCTCGCGCGGCGCGCAAAGCGGCTTTACGCTCGCCGAACTGGCGATCGTGCTGATCATCATCACCGTGCTCGCGGCCGCGCTGCTGGTGCCCGTCGGCGGGCAGATCGAGCGCCGTCAGCGCGAGCAGACCGACACCGCCCTCGAACGCATCGAGGCAGCGCTGATCGGCTTTGCCATCCTCAAGCGCCGCCTGCCGTGCCCGACCAACGAAACCGACCCGACCGCCGCCGGTTATGGCGAGGAGGAAGTAAACGCGGCGGGGCAATGCGTCACCGCCACCGAGGGCATGCTGCCGTGGCGCACCCTGGGGCTGGTCGCGCATGATGCCTGGGGCACGCCGCGCAGCGCCACTGCCGACAGTTGGGCAGGGCATTGGCGCTACCGTGTCGATGGCAATTTCGCCGCCGCACCGCCCGCACCGTTCGTCACCCCGGCCACCAATCTCGCCAATGCCATCCGCGTGGTCGACCACGGCGGCCAGCCATTGACCGCGACAGGCGCCGAGGCCGTCGCATTGATCTACTCGACGGGCGCCGATCGTATCGCCAACGGCGAAAATGCCACCTACGAAGCGGGCGCGACATCGACCTACGAGCAGGGTGAGCCGACTACCACCTTTGATGATATGGTTAAATGGTTTGGCCGCCCGCTGCTGATCGCCCGCATGGCCGAAGCCGGCGTTTTCTGAAGCGCCCTTGCCGTTGCCCATGACCACAGACGACTCCCTCCCCGAGGCATTGGACTACCGATCGCGCAGCTTTGCCGAGCGCCTGCGCAGCGCCGGCATGCAGCCGGGCGACGACGAGAGCACGCGGCTCGCCAAGTCGCTGCTGGTGTTCGCCACCGGTTTGATGAGCATCGCCTCGGGCGTCTGGTTGCTGCTGTACTGGCTGACCGGGCCGAAGTTGTCTTCGACGCTGCCCTTTCTGTTTCAGGTATTGCTCGCCGGCAACCTCGCGTACTACATCCACAGCGGCAACTTCACCTGGTTTCGCTTCAGCCAGTTCGCGCTGTTTTTGTTCTTTCCCTTCGTTGCGCAGTGGAGCATGGGTAACTTCATCACCGGATCGGGCGTCATCCTGTGGGGATTGATGGCGCCGATCGGTGCGGTGTTCGTGATGGGCCTGCGCGAGTCGATGCCGTGGTTCTTCGCCTATGTGTTCTTCACCGCGCTCACCGGCGTGTTCGATTACCTGCTGGTCGATACGGGCGTGGCCGACACCGCCACGGCGGTGTCCCTGCGCACCTCGGTGATATTCTTTGCGCTGAACTTCATCGCCATCTCGGCAATCGTGTACTCCCTGTTGCGCTTCGCCTTCGAGCAGAAGCGCAAGACGCAGGCCAAACTCGAGGAGGCGATGGCCCTGCTCACCGAGGAGCAGGGCCGTTCCGAGCGTCTGCTGCTCAACATCCTGCCGGACTCGGTCGCGCGCCGCCTTAAAACCGACAACCCGACGGTGGCCGACGACTTCCACAGCGTCACGGTGATGTTTGCCGACATCGTCAATTTCACCCAGATCGCCAGCGGCCTGAGCGCGCCGCAGGTATTCGCCATGCTCAACAAGGTGTTCTGTCACTTCGACGATCTGGTGGAAAAACACGGCCTGGAGAAGATCAAGACGATCGGAGATGCGTACATGGTGGCCGGCGGGCTGGACGCGCGCCGCACCGATCCGTGCGACGCCATTGCCGAACTGGCGCTGGCGATGCGTGACAGCCTCGACGAGCTATCGAAAGCGGCCGCCGTGCCGCTCGCCCTGCGCATCGGCATCAGTACCGGCCCGGTGGTCGCCGGGGTGGTCGGCAAACGCAAGTTCATCTACGACCTGTGGGGCGATACCGTGAACATGGCCAGCCGGCTGGCCGGTGAAGGTAATCCGAACGTAATCCAGTGCGATCGCCGCACCCACATGCATCTGGAACAGCGCTATCAATTTGCCGAGCGCACCAGCGTGCGCATCAAGGGCAAGGGCGAAGTGATCGTGTATAGGCTGACCGGGCCGAGTACCGACCGCAAGCGTCCGCAGCCACTGGTCGCCTGATTCGCGCCACAAGCGGCCAACTCTTGCCGCGCGCGCGGGTCCTGGTCGGTCTTGCACTCGACCCAGCGCTTTGCATGGCCTTCAGACCGCGGCGAGGCGAAAACGCACGCAACCTGGCTGGTTGACGACGAGGCGCAAATGGAAACCAGCCGCCTCGGCCTGGCGCGCCACCTGATACAGACCCATGCCAAGTCCGCTTTCCGAAGGCACCGGTGTGCGGAGCAAGTTCGCCGCCTGCGCTGGCGGTACCGGGCTGCCGCTGTCGGTCACCTCAAGCCAGGGTTGGCGCTGATCGTCCACGCCCAGACGCAGCGAGAAGCGCAGCGCGCTATCGACGAGTTGCTTGTCCAGCACATTGGAAATGAGGTTATCGGCCGCCGCATGAAAGATCGCCGCCGGCACGCACACGTCGTCGTCCATCGGATCCGCCGAAAATGCGTCGCACAGGCGCGAGTGACGCGCGCACAGGTCGCTCCACCATTGCGCGACAGGCTGCATCTGCTGGGTGTCGGCCGACGGCCGGCGCAGTTTGTCGAGGGTCTGCGCGAGCCGATGGGTGACCACCGGCAATTGCCGTCCGACGAGACCGCGCAAGGTATCCGCATCGACCTCGGGCCGCGTCGCCGCGACGCACAGCGCATTGAGCGACTGCAGCAGGTTCTTCACGTCATGGGTGAGGCGCGCGCCGGTTTCGTGCACCGCGCGCACGTACGAGATCACTTCGAGCTCGCGCGCATGACGCTTCTCGCGACAGAACTCGGCCAGCACCCTTACCATTAGATTCAGATGCCAGATCAAAGCGGGACTGGGCGCACGCTGCAAAAAGAGCCGCATCGACAGGCCCTCCTGGGCGATCACGCGTTCGACCCCCTCGCAGCTGCCGAAACTCCCGTTACCCTCGTCGATCTCCCAATAGCCGCCGCGCACACCGGGCAGTTCGACCATGCGCGCCGCAGCCAGCGCAAGATACTGCTCCGGACCCTGCCCGGTAACGGACAGCGACGCGACCCGATGCAGCCACTCTTCGAACGACATGCCCGCCGAGAGGATGCGCCGTGTGAGCTGGGCACTCAGTTGTGGCCCGCCGATGCGCGGATGCCACGCCCACGCCATCACCAGCAGAACGGCCGCCATGGCAAAGATTGCCGTCAGAATCGCAACCAGATAGGGCAGGTGCGCCAGCCACATGAAAACCAGCGCACCGAGCGTGGTCACCGCCAGCACGAAAAACAGCAGCATCGCCGACAGAAAATCCATCGCTCCACTGCGGCCGCGGGGTGCCTCGCCGCGTGGCAGCATGAGAATCACCCCGACCAGCAGCGGCAACGCGGTCAGGCTCAGCCACCAGAATGACTGTGCCTCGGCGACCGGCGTCGGCACCAGATTGGGCAACACGATGACGAACAGGCTGCTCACCAGGTAGGCGACGGCGAGCTGATAGGGCAAGCGCGCGCGCGGGGTGAGCTCAACGAACGCGCCGCCGCCGATCACTCCGGCCAGCACCATCATCCACAACGCAACCATGGCCCATGACAGGCTGGCGAGGAACAGCAGTATCGCCACGCACATGCCCAGCACATCGCGCAGCGTCATGCGGTGCGCACCACGCACCACGGGTTGCCAGATGAGGAAGATGCCCAGATGGGCGAGCATCAAGGTGCGGCCAACGGGCCCGTCGATGCCCTGGAGCAGTCCGAGATGCAGTACGGCGAGCGAGGCGCCCAACAGGCGGTGCGGCGCCACTCGGCTGTGTCCGTCGTCGCCAGGCACCGCAGCCGGGCCCCGGAGGGGTTTTGTCATCGCTGCATTGTATGAGGGTTCGCCGGCAATTGGCGCCTGTCTGGCGCGGCCTGCCGAGGCGGCCGAAAAGCCAGTCGCAAAAACCGCGCGGGCATCGCGTGTCACACAAAGTGACGAATCATCGACAGTTGTGTCGAATACTCGACACCACCTGTCGGGTTTTGAGCACACCCGCACGCAAACAAGGTCACGATGGGCTGCCGCAGCAGCGATGAATCGGGCATGCGCCTTGCTTCTGCTCCGGTAATTGTTCACTAAAATGTTGCACATTTATGAAAACCAGACAATCGCAACAAGGATTCACGCTCGTCGAAATCGCCGTGGTCCTGGTGATCATCGGATTGCTGCTCGGCGGCGTACTCAAGGGGCAGGAGTTGATCAACAGCGCCAAGGCGAAGAGCCTGGTGCAGGAATTCAACAGCGTCTCCACCATGGTGTATGGCTACCAGGATCGCTTCCGCTTCCTGCCCGGCGATGATCCGCGGGTCGTCAATCACGTCGGCGGCACACTCGCCACCACCGGCGGCACGGTCGGTAACGGGCGCATCGAAGGCGCCTGGAACTCCAGCACGACCACCGACGAATCCTATCTTTTCTGGCAACACGTCCGGCTTGCCGGGCTGGCCGCAGGTTCGACCGACATCACCGCTACGAACTATCGCCCGAAGAACGCCGAGAACGGCGATTTGGGCATCTCCAGCGTGTCGCCTGTGACCACCGGCTTTCCAGGACAGTTTTTCGTCTGCTCGGGCGGCTTGAGCACGCGCTTCGCGCGTCAACTCGACTCCACCATGGACGACGGCGTCACCAACACCGGCACGGTACGCAGCCTCGACTCAAGCGGCGCGCTCGCCAACCTCACCGCCACCGACGAAGGCGACGGAAAGCTTTACACGGTGTGCACCGCGTACTAAGGCGCGATCACGCAGTCACCCGGCGTGCAATGTCCGTAGGGCATTGCACCATCCGGGGGCGACATGGCGAGCTGCGGTGATGGCGCGCCGCGAAGCACCACACGGCTCTGACCCGGCTTCCTAAGAGCCCTGCAACAGCCGCTGCTCGGCCCGTTCGAGATTGCCTGCGTTGCCCAACAGCACCACTACATCCCCGGCTTCGACGCGTGTTTCCGGCCCCGGCTGCAGACCGCGGATATTGCGGCGGCGGATCGCCGACACCTCAACCTCCAAGGCGGCGAAATCGAGCGCGCCAATCGTCTCGCCGACGGATTTTGCACCCGGTGGAATGGTGATCGAGTGGAGGCGCAACTCGAGGCCGTCGGGGCCGTCCGGCGCATCGGTAACACCGTGGAAGACGCCGCGCATGAGGGCGTAGCGCTCGTTTCGGATCGCACGGATGCGCCGCACCACGCGATTGACCGGCACACCGATGAGCGCCAGCGCGTGTGACGCCAGCATGATGCTGCTCTCGAAGGTTTCCGCAACCACCTCGGCCGCGCCGGCATCGCTGAGCCGTTCCATGTCGGTCTCGTCGGCAGCACGCGCGATGATCGGCAGATCAGGGCGGATCGCGCGCACATGGTGGATGACGCGCAGCGCCGCATTGGCGCCGGAAAACGAGATCACCAGCGCGCTTGCCCGCATGACCCCGGCGGCCTGCAGGGTTTCATGGCGCGCCGCGTCGCCATAGACCACCGCGTCGCCCGCAGCGCGCGCCTCGCGCACACGCTCGGGGTCGAGGTCGAGGGCCATGTAGGTGACCTCTTCTTGTTCGAGAAAGCGCGCCAGATGCTGGCCGCTGCGGCCATATCCGCAGATCACGATATGGTTCTCGGTATTCATCGACTGCGCCGCGACACGCGTCAGCTCCATCGAACGCAACAGCCACTCCGAGGCGACGAAGCGCAGCACCAGTTTGTCGCTCACCTGGACGATGAGCGGCGCCAGCAGCATCGACAATACCAGTGCCGCCACGGTCACCTGCATCAGCACCGGCGAAATAAGCGACAGCCCGTCGATCTGCGAAATGAGCACGAAACCGAACTCGCCGCCGGCACACAGCCACAGGCCGGTGCGCATTGCCGTTCCAGGCGTCGACCCGAAGGCGCGTGATGCCGCCGCGACGATGCCGAACTTGACCACCAGCAGCGCCACCACCATGCCCATCACCGCCGGCAGGTTGGCAATGATTTCGCCGACATCGAGAAACATGCCGACGGTGACGAAGAAGAGTCCGAGCAAGACGTCGCGGAAGGGCTTGATGTCCTCTTCCACCTGATAGCGGTATTCGGTTTCCGAGATCAGCATGCCGGCCAGAAAAGCGCCGAGCGCGAGCGACAGACCCACCGACTCGCTCAGCCATGCCAGCCCGAGGGTGATCAGCAGCACGTTGAGCATGAACAGTTCACCCGAACGGCGGCGTGCCACGGTGTTGAACCAGGCGCGCATCAGCCGCTGGCCATACACCAGCACCAGCGAGAGCATTACCGCCGCCTTGGCCGCGGCCAGCACCAGCGTGCCGACGAGCGCATCAGCGGGTTGCGACAGCGCGGGCAGCAAGATCAGCAGCGGCACCACGGCGATGTCCTGGAAGAGCAGCACACCGATCGTTTCGCGCCCGTGATTCGCCTCGAGTTCCAGCCGGTCGGCGAGCAACTTGGAGAGGATTGCGGTCGATGACATCGCCAGAATGCTGCCGAGCGCGAAGCTGCCCAGCCATCCCCAGCCGAGCAGCCAGCCGATCAGGGTCACCAGGCCGATCGTCGCCACCACCTGCACCGCGCCCAGCCCGAACACGATGCGCTTCATCGCAAACAAGCGCGGCAGCGAAAACTCGAGGCCAATCGAAAACATCAGGAAGACCACGCCGAATTCGGCGAGGTGGCGCGCGCCCTCGTCGTCGTGCATGAGATTGAGCGCGTGCGGACCGACGACCGCGCCGACCAGCAGATAACCCAGCACGGGCGGCAGATTGATGCTGCGGAAAAGGCCGACGACAAACACCGCCGCAGCAAGCAACACGAGAACGAGCTCTAGTGTGTTGACCATGAAAATCGACTCAGGACCGATCGGTCGGGGGTGAGCGGGCGGGGCCGGCAGGGCCTTCTGTTATAATTTTTCGTCAGTTTAACCCATTGTTCTGGCGCCCCAATGCCCCCACACTCCGCACTTTCACCGCAGGACTGCCTGGCATTGGCGCGCCGCGTGCTCGCCATCGAAGCGGCCGCGGTGGCGGCGCTTGCCGATCATATCGACGACCAGTTCAGCCATGCCGTCAGCCTTGTGCTCGAAGCGCACGGCCGCGTCATCGTCACCGGCATCGGCAAGACCGGGCATATCGGGCGCAAGCTGGCGGCCACCTTGTCGAGCACCGGGACACCGGCCTATTTCGTGCATGCGGCCGAAGCCGCGCATGGTGACCTGGGCATGATCACACCCAACGACGTCGTCATAGCCGTCTCCAACTCGGGGAGCAGCGAAGAGCTGCTCACCATCGTGCCGCTGGTAAAACGCCAGGGCGCACGGCTGATCGCCATCACCGGCAACCCGCGCTCGCCACTCGCCCAGGAGGCCGACGCGCACCTCAACGCCGGCGTGACCGAGGAGGCCTGCCCGCTCAATCTGGCGCCGACCGCCAGCACCACCGCGGCGCTGGCCATGGGCGACGCGCTCGCCGTGGTCTTGCTGCAGGCGCGCGGCTTCGGCGAAACCGACTTCGCGCGCAGCCATCCCGGCGGCGCGCTGGGCCGCCGCCTGCTCACCCACGTGCGCGACGTCATGCGCTCTGGCAGCGCCCTGCCCATCGTTACCGCCGATGCCTCGCCCACCGATGCACTGGAACAGATGTCGCGTGGCGGCATGGGCATGGCGATCGTCGTCGACTGTGCCGGACGGCCCGAAGGCGTATTTACCGATGGCGACCTGCGTCGCGCTTTGGCGCGCATCGGCGACATCCGCGAATCGGCCATCGGCACGCTGATGACGCGCGGTCCGCGCAGTATCGGCCCCGACGCGCTGGCCGCCGAAGCCGCCCTGGTGATGGAAGCGAATCGCATCAGCCAACTTCTCGTGGTCGACGGCGCGGGCGTGCTGGTGGGTGCGCTCAACATGCACGATCTGATGCAGGCCAAGGTCATCTGAGCATGGCGGCACACCTGCAGTATGTGTTTCCCGTGGTCGCCCTGTCGCTGCTGGCTGGTGGCAGCATCTGGCTGGAGCGTGTGACGCGGGCGCCACGTGACGCCTATCTTGCCGTGGCAGGCGGCCCGGATGTCGTCGTCGATCAGATGGCCTTGACGCGCTTCGATATCAACGGGGAACCGCACTACTACCTCGATGCCCGGCGTGTCACCCACCTGCCGGGGGAGGAAAACTCACAATTCGAGGATCCCGTCGTGCACTACACGCGGGAGAACATGCGCGTGCGCCTGGCGGCGGATGCCGGCGTCGCGCGTGACGACGGCGAGCGGGTCGATCTCGCCGGTACGGTGCGCGGCGAACGCGAACTGCCCGGCCGCCCGGTGACCTACTTTGCGTCCGACTCGCTGGTAATCTGGCCAAACGTCGAAGCCGCCAAGTCCACCGACCCCGTCGTTCTGACTCAGAATGGCGCGGAAGTCCGCGGCAGCGGCATGACCGCCGACAACATCTTTGGACTCATCACGCTCACCGGACGGGTCAACGCAAACATGCCGGTCAATCGGAATTCACCATGACACACACCCTGCGTCACTTGACCCTGATCGGCCTGCTTGCGCTGAGCGCGCTGGCGGTGCAAGCCGAAAAGGCCGACCGCAACAAGCCCGTGAACATCGAATCCGACAAGGTCACGGTCGATGATCCGAAGAAGATTCACCTGTTTGAAGGGCGGGTCATCCTCACCCAGGGCACGCTCGAGATTCGCGGCGATACGCTGACCGTCACCCAGGATTCCGACGGTTTCCAGAAAGGCGTGGCGACCAGCCATAACGGCCTGGCGACCTTCAAGCAGCGCCTCGATGGCAGCGGGGACTATGTGCGCGGCGAGGCGGAGCGCATCGAGTACGACGGCCGCACACAGAAAACTCACCTTTACGATCGCGCGCACGTGGTCAGCGGTACCGACGAAGTACGCGGCCAGTTCATCGAATACGACGGCCAGACCGGTCAGTACGTCGTCACCAACAGCGGCTCGGCAACCGCCGATAGCGGCGGCAAGGAACGGGTGCGGGTAATCATCAAACCGAAAACAGAGGGCGACGCCGCCCAATGAAACGCGGGTCGGGACAAGTGCCTGGCCGCTGACTGGAGAAGCACGAATGAGCTACGAGAACATCCTCACCGAAACCCGCGGCCGGGTCGGCCTGATCACCCTCAATCGGCCCAAGGCGCTCAATGCGCTCAATGACGTATTGGTCGACGAGCTGGGCGCCGCATTCGACGCCTTCGAGAGCGACGACGGGATCGGCGCGATCGTCGTCACGGGTTCCGAAAAGGCGTTCGCCGCCGGCGCGGACATCGGCGCAATGGCCACCTTCTCCTATATGGATGCGTACCTGAGCGACTACATCACACGCAACTGGGAGCGCATCAAAACCTGCCGCAAGCCGATCATTGCGGCGGTTGCCGGTTACGCGCTCGGCGGCGGCTGCGAAATGGCCATGGCCTGCGACATCATCATTGCGGCGGACACCGCCAAGTTCGGCCAGCCCGAAGTCAAGCTCGGCATCCTGCCAGGCGCCGGCGGCACGCAGCGTCTGCCGCGCGCCGTAAGCAAGGCCAAGGCGATGGATATGTGCCTGACGGCACGCATGATGGACGCCGAGGAAGCCGAGCGCGCCGGGCTGGTATCGCGCGTCGTTCCCGCGGAGCGCCTGCTCGACGAAGCGCTTGAAGCCGCCGAGAAGATCGCGAGCTTCTCCCTGCCAATCGTCATGATGATCAAGGAATCGCTCAATCAGGCGTATGAATCCGGCTTGTCGGAGGGACTGCTGTTCGAACGCAGGCTCTTTCACTCCGCATTCGCGCTCGAAGACCAGAAGGAAGGCATGGCGGCCTTCGTCGAAAAGCGCAAACCGACTTTCAAGCACCGCTGATCACACCGCGCGGCACGCGCAAGCGTGCCGGCGCCGCGCCGGGGACCGGATGCGCATGCTCGACCGATCGAGC
>CBDULG010000025.1:0-17568 GCA_965367985.1 uncultured Rhodocyclaceae bacterium | reverse complement strand
CATCCGCCAGCAGATCGAACAGTTCCAGGGGCGCATGGGCGAACACGGCGTGCCCGCGGGCAGTCCGCTGGCACTGCGCCTGTTCGCGGCCTGAACCTTGGTTGCGCCGGCCGACAAGGCGCGACGCGCCGCCGCGCTGCGCGATCAACTCGATCGATATGACCATGCTTACTATGTGCTCGATGCGCCGACGGTGCCCGATGCCGAGTACGATCGTCTGTTCGACGCGTTGCAGACGCTGGAGCAAGAATTTCCCGAACTGAAAACGCCTGATTCGCCCACCCAGCGCGTTGGCGGCGCACCACTGGGCGAGCTGGCGCCGGTGACGCACTCGGTTCCGATGTTGTCGATTCACACCGAGACCGACAAAAGCGAACAGGGTGCGCGCGCCTTCGACGCTCGGGTGCGAAAAGTGCTGGGCCTCGATGCGGAGGATCCGCCGGTCGAGTACGCGGCTGAACTCAAGTTCGACGGTTTGGCGATCAACCTGCGCTACGAAAACGGGGTGCTCACGCAGGCGGCAACGCGCGGCGACGGGCAAACCGGCGAAGACGTCACCCACAGCGTGCACACTATCGGGCAGATACCGCTGCGCCTGCATGGCGTGGCGCCACCGCTGATTGAAGTGCGCGGCGAAATTTACATGCGCCGCGATGCCTTCGAGCGCCTCAACGCTGCGCAGCGCGACAGCGGCGAGCGCACGTTTGTCAATCCGCGCAATACCGCTGCCGGCGCGATCCGCCAGCTCGATCCGGCGGTTACCGCGCGCCGCCCGCTGTCGTTCTTCGCCTATGGTTTGGGCCAGACCGATGGGTGGGATGTGCCAGGGTCGCACGCCGAGGTGCTCGACGCGCTGGTCGAATTCGGCTTTCCAGTGTGCCAGCACCGCTGTGTGGTAAATGGGCCGGAGGGATTGATCGAATTCCACGCCCGTATCGAAACCATTCGCGCCACGCTGCCCTACGATATCGACGGCGTGGTGTACAAGGTCAATTCGCTGGCTTTGCAGCGCGAATTGGGCTTCGTCAGCCGTGAGCCGCGCTGGGCGGTGGCGCACAAATACCCGCCCCAAGAGGAAGTCACCCGTCTGCTCGACATCGAAATTCAGGTCGGCCGCACCGGCGCGCTGACCCCCGTGGCGCGGCTGGCGCCGGTCTTCGTCGGCGGCGTGACGGTGACCAACGCGACGCTGCATAACGAAGACGAAGTACGGCGCAAGGATGTACGCATCGGCGACTGGGTGATCGTGCGCCGTGCCGGTGACGTGATTCCCGAGATCGTCGCACCGATCATCGAGCGGCGCGGCGGCAGCGAGCGCGAATTCACTATGCCCGATACGTGTCCCGTTTGCGGCTCGCATGCGGTGCGTGGCGAAGACGAAGCGGTGACGCGCTGCACCGGCGGCCTGTTTTGCGCGGCGCAGCGCAAGCAGGCACTCATCCATTTTGCCAGCCGCAAGGCGCTCGATATCGAAGGCCTGGGGGAGAAACTGGTCGACCAACTGGTGGACAATGCGATCGTCAAAACGCCCGCGGATCTTTTCAAACTCGGTGTGCTGGGGCTGGCGAGCCTAGAAAGGATGGCCGACAAATCGGCAGCCAAACTGGTCGCGGCCGTCGAAAAAGCGCGGTCCACCACCTTGCAGCGCTTCATTTACGCGCTCGGTATTCGCAATGTCGGCGAAGCGACGGCGCGCGATCTGGCGCGCCATTTTGGTTCGCTCGACGCGATCATCGAAGCGGATGCGGCGGCGCTGGAGGCGGTTCCCGACGTCGGCCCGATCGTCGCGCAAAGTATCGTCGAGTTCTTCGCCGAAGCACATAATCGCGAGGTCATCGAGCAAATGCGTGCCGCGGGCGTGCATTGGGACGAGCACGCACCGGCGCCACCCGCCGACGGGCCGTTGAGCGGCAAGACGCTGGTTATCACCGGAACGTTGCCGTCGCTGACGCGCGAGGCGGCGCGCGCGCTGATCGAATCCGCGGGGGGCAAGGTCGCCGGATCGGTGTCGAAAAAAACAGATTACCTCGTCGCCGGTGAAGCGGCCGGGAGCAAGCTCGACAAGGCGCAACAACTTGGTGTCAGCATTCTCGACGAAACGGCGCTCAACGCGCTGCTCGAGTCAACGCATGAGGATACGGAGCAAACGGACAAGTTCATGGAGCTGAGAAAATGAAAGATTTGACCAAGGTCGTATTTCCCGTGGCCGGCATGGGCACCCGTTTTTTGCCGGCAACCAAGGCCAGTCCGAAGGAAATGCTGCCGATCGTCGATAAGCCGCTGATTCAGTATGCGGTCGAGGAGGCCGTGTCAGCCGGCGTGACGGACCTGATATTCATCACCGGGCGCACCAAGCGTTCAATCGAGGACCACTTCGACAAGGCCTACGAACTGGAGACAGAGTTGGCGGCGCGTGGAAAAACGGAGATGCTCGAAGTGGTGCGCAACACCGTCCCATCACATGTCAATTGCATCTACATTCGCCAGGCCGAGGCGCTCGGGCTGGGCCACGCCGTGCTGTGCGCTGCCCCGGTGATCGGTGATGAGCCCTTCGCCGTCATGCTTGCCGATGATCTGCTCGATAATCCCGACGGCGCGCCTGTGCTCAAGCAGATGGTGGATGTCTACAATTACCACCGTTGTTCCGTGCTCGGCACGATGAATGTGCCGCGCGAGGCGACGCGCCAGTATGGCATCGTCAGTACGGAGCGTCAGGAAGGCAGCACTCAGCGCATGACGGGAATCGTCGAGAAGCCCGAACCCGACAAAGCGCCGAGTACTCAGGCGGTGGTCGGCCGCTATATCCTGACTTCGCGCATCTTCGGCCATCTGCGTGCGCTCAAGCCGGGCGCCGGGGGTGAATTGCAGTTGACCGACGCGATCGCCTCTTTGCTCAAGGAGGAGGCCGTGCTCGCCCATCAGTACGACGGGGTGCGTTTCGACTGCGGCTCCAAGCTCGGCTATCTCAAGGCGACGGTGGAGTTGGGTTTGCGCCACCCGGAGATCGGTGAAGCGTTTGGCCGGTATCTCGAGTCCGGATCCTTCGCCTCAGCCGAGAAGTAAGGGATCGGGAGGTGACCAAAAAAAAAGGGCGATCCGCGGATCGCCCTTTTTCTTAACCGGTCGCGCGGCCAGCACGCTTGCGTTCATGTTCCTTGAGCAGGTGCTTGCGCAGGCGGATCGACTTTGGCGTGATCTCCACCACCTCATCGTCGGCGATGAATTCGATCGCCGATTCCAAGGTCAATCGGATCGGCGGCGTCAGCGCGATCGCTTCGTCCTTACCTGATGCGCGCACGTTGGTCAGCTGTTTGCCCTTGATCGGGTTGACGACCAGATCGTTGTCGCGGGTGTGGATGCCGATGATCATGCCTTCGTACAGCGCATCGCCCGGACTCACGAACATGCGCCCGCGCTCCTGCAGGTTCCACAAGGCATAGGCGACTGCCGCGCCGTCGTTCTGCGAGATCAGCACGCCATTGCGCCGTTCGCTCATCGCTCCGGCCATCGGTCCGTAGTCGTCGAACACATGGCTGGCTAGGCCGGTGCCGCGCGTCATGGTGAGGAATTCGCCCTGAAAGCCAATCAGTCCGCGTGCTGGAATACGGTATTCGAGCCGCACGCGGCCCTTGCTGTCCGACTGCATATCCTGCAGCTCACCGCGCCGGCGGCCGAGCTCTTCCATGATGCTGCCCTGATGATCCTGTTCGACATCGACGGTGAGCAGCTCATAGGGCTCATACTTGTCGCCGTCGATTTCGCGGAACACCACACGCGGCCGGCCGACGGCCAGTTCGAAGCCTTCGCGGCGCATGTTTTCCAGCAGAATGGTCAGATGCAGCTCGCCGCGTCCGGACACCTCGAAGACCTCTGAATCGCCGGTGTCTTTTACGCGCAGGGCAACGTTCTTGAGCAACTCGCGATCAAGGCGCTCGCGAATTTGGCGGCTGGTAATGTACTTCCCTTCACGCCCGGCAAGCGGCGATGTGTTCACCATGAAATTCATTGTCAGCGTGGGCTCGTCGACCGCGATCGGTGGGAGCGGTTGCGGCTGCAACGGATCGCACAGCGTGACGCCAATATTGATCTGGTCGATTCCCGAAACCAGAACGATGTCACCGGCCTCGGCGCTCTCTGCCGCGCTGCGTTCCAGTCCGTTGAAGGTGAGCACCTGGCCGACTTTCGCCTTGCCCCGGTTCTCGTCACCATACATGACGACGATCTCCTGGTTGGGGCGGATACGTCCATGCCGAATGCGCCCGATACCGAGCTGGCCGATGTAAGTGGAATAGTCGAGCGAACAGACCTGCAACTGAAGCGGCGCGTCGGCATCGACGTCCGGCTGGTGGACGTGTTCGAGGATGGCCTCGTACAGCGGCGTCATGTCGGTGCCTGGCGTGCTCGGGTCGAGCATGGCATAGCCATTGAGCGCCGAGGCGTAGACCACCGGAAAATCGAGCTGCTCCTCGGTGGCGCCGAGCTTGTCGAACAGATCGAAGGTGTGGTTGATCACCCAGTCCGGCCGCGCACCGGGGCGGTCGATCTTGTTCACGACGACGATCGGTTTGAGTCCCATGGCAAGCGCCTTGCGCGTCACGAAACGGGTCTGCGGCATCGGGCCTTCAACCGCGTCGACCAGCAACAGTACGCCATCGACCATCGACAGCACGCGTTCGACTTCGCCGCCGAAGTCGGCGTGGCCCGGCGTGTCCACAATGTTGATGTGAGTGTCGCCGTAGCGGATCGCGCAGTTCTTGGACAGGATGGTGATTCCGCGCTCTCGCTCCAGATCGTTCGAGTCCATCACGCGCTCGGCGACTTGCTGGTTCTCACGAAAGGTGCCCGACTGGCGCAGAAGCTTGTCGACGAGCGTGGTTTTGCCGTGATCGACGTGAGCGATGATGGCGATGTTGCGCAGGGATCGGGACATGAACAGCCGCGGAAGGTGTTGAAAAGAGAGCGATTCTAGCATGCGATGCCGCGTTGCAACATGGATTCTGCGCGGTCTCGCCGGCGGCTGCGCCGAGGCTGCGTGATAATATCGGCGCCTTTTTTACACGCACGTACGGGGAGTTTTGCGGATGCTGGCCATCATTGGCGGTAGCGGTCTGACGCAATTGGCGTCGCTGGAGGTCACGCGCCGGGAAGTCGTGCGCACGCCGTACGGTGAGCCGTCCGGCGCGCTCACCTTCGGCAGCGTGTGCCGCCAGCCCGTGGTCTTTCTGGCGCGACATGGCTATGGTCACACGATCCCGCCGCATGAAGTGAACTACCGCGCCAACCTCTGGGCCCTCCGGCAGGCGGAGGCGGTCGGCGTAATTTCGGTGGCATCGGTCGGCGGCATTCGCGCCGATTTCGGGCCTGGCACGCTGGTCGTCCCGGACCAGATCATCGACTACACATGGGGACGCGCGAGTACCTACTTCGACGCCCCCGACCAGCCTGTGCGCCACGTCGATTTCACTCATCCCTACGATGCCGCGCTGCGCGCGCGACTGCTGGCGGCCGCGGCGGCTGGCGGGGTAACCGTTCACGATGGCAGTGTCTACGCTGCGACTCAGGGCCCGCGACTCGAAACCGCCGCGGAGATCGATCGGCTCGAGCGTGACGGTGCGGACGTCGTTGGGATGACCGGAATGCCCGAGGCCGTCTTGGCGCGTGAACTCGGTCTGCCGTATGCCGCCATCAATGTGGTGGCGAACTTCGCCGCTGGACGCGCGGAGAGCGAAGTGGGGATCAGCTTCGACAGCATCGAGGGGGTGCTGCAAGAAGCGATGACACGTGTGCGCGCGATTCTCGATAATCTTTGTGTCGAACCGGGTAAGTGACGGTTTGACCGCCAGCGTGCCGCCGGCGATTTAGATCTGCAGCAATTCAATCAATTCGCGTTCAATGAGCACGACCTGTTTTTCGTTGCGCAGCACGGCGCCGCTGACCAGGAACGTGTCTTCGACGCGCTCACCGAGCGTGCCGATCTTTGCCGTGTGGACGACGATGCGATGGCGTGCCAGCGTCGCCGCGATATCGAATAGCAGGCCCGGGCGGTCAGCCGCAGTAATCGTCAAAATGTGCTGATTGCCGCTTTCGTCGGCACGCAGCCGCGCCACCGGCGTCAGCGGAAAGTGACGTACATGGCGCGACAGGCGCGCGGTCGGCGGGCGATCGATGGGCATGTTTCCGGCGAATCTCGCGGAGAGTTCGCGCTCGATTACGGCGACATGATCGACGGACGACGTGTGTGCATCGGAGAACTCGACGATGAAGCTGTCGAGCGCGTAGCCATGACGCGTCGTATGGACTTTCGCGTCGAGAATTGTGTAGTCCAGCGCGCCGAAGAACGCGCACAGCCGCACGAACAGGTCGCGTTCGTCGCGAGTGAACACCATCACCTGAACGCCCTCGCCGTCATCGCTCAGGCGGGCGCGCACGACCGGCGGGTCGGTGAGCGCATGATTAAGAAGCTGGCTGGTGTGCCAGGCGATCTCATCCGGCGAGTGGCGCATGAAATACACCGGATCGAGCTTCGACCACAGCGCGTCTTCGACCCCTGGCGGCAGGCCTTGGTAGCGCAACAACCGTTCGGCGTCGCGCTCGCGGTCGTCGAGCCCAAGTGCCTCGGTGGCCGAGGCGCCGCGCAAAAGGCGCCGTGCGGCATGAAAGAGGTCCTCGAGCAGGCGGCTCTTCCAGGCGTTCCACACTTTCGGGCTGGTGCCGCGAATGTCCGCGTGGGTGAGAAGATAGAGCGCCGTGAGACGCCGTTCGCTGCCCATCGCTTCGGCAAAGCGCTGCACGACGTCCGGATCGGAAATGTCTGCTTTTTGCGCGACCCTCGACATGGCCAGATGATTGCCGACCAGCCACACCACGAGGTCGGTGTCATCCGCGCCGATCTCATGCTGCTCACAGAATTGGCGGGCATCGACCATGCCGAGTTCGGAGTGATCTCCGCCGCGCCCCTTGGCGATGTCGTGAAACAGAGCAGCGACATACAACAGCCAGTGATCCTCGAAGGCGAGCATGAGCTGGGACATCAGCGGATACTCGTGCACATGTTCGCCCATGGTGAAGCGGCGCAGGTTGCGTATCACCATGAGGGTGTGCAGGTCGACCGTATACACGTGGAACAGATCGTGCTGCATCTGGCATGAAATCTTGCGCCAGGACGGCAGGTAGTTCGACAGAAGGCTCGACTGGTTCATGCGCCGGAAGCTGCGCACGACGCCACGTTTTGCGCGCAGCAGGCCAATGAAGCGCCGGCGGTTGACGGGGTCGGCACGGAAGGCAGCATCGACCCGGCGGCGATTGATCCACATCGCACGCAAGGTGCGCGCCGTCATCCCGTCGAGTTCGGAGCGCTGCTGCAGGAGTTCGAATACCTCGAACATCGCCGATGGCTCGCGCTCGAACAGGTCTTCGTCGCGGATGTCGATGCGATTGCGGATCGACTGGAAGTTATCGTTGATATATAGGGCGGCAGGGTGCGGCCCTGCAGAGAATTCATCACTGTAGCTGAGCAGCAGCAAGGTGTTGAGTTGCACGACCTTCTTTGCTGCGCGGTAATAGCGCTGCATGAAAATTTCGGCGGCACGTTTTCCCTTCGTCGGCTTGATGCCGAAAGCCCTGGCCAGCGCCTCCTGGTGATCGAACAGCAGGCGATCCTCGCCGCGTCCGGTGAGCAGATGGAGTCGGATGCGTATGTGCTGGAGCAAGCGCTCTGCAGAACGCAGTTCGTTGGCTTCTTCCGCAGTAATCAGACGCCGCCTTACCAGATCGCGCCAGTGTCTGCCCAGCCCGGCGGCGCGGCTGAGCCAGCCGAGCATCTGTACGTCGCGCAAACCACCGGGGCTCTCCTTGCAGTTGGGCTCGAGCGTATATGGACTGTCGGCGAAGCGCGCGTAGCGCTGTTCCTGCTCGAGTTGCTTGGCTTTGAAGAATCGATCGACGTCAAGCGCTGCGCGCATGGCCTCGTCGAGGGCTCGCAGCAGCTTGCGATTGCCGGCGACCAAACGGGTCTCGAGCAGATTGGTCTGGATGGTGACGTCATGAGCGGCAACGTCGACACACTCGTCGATCGTGCGCACGCTGTGTCCGATTTGAAGGCCGATGTCCCACAAGGCACCGACAAAGCACTGCAGCGCGTTTTCTTCGGCGGCGCCCGGTTTGCCCGTCAACAGCACAAGCAGGTCGACGTCGGAATGCGGGAACAGCTCGCCACGCCCGTAACCACCCGTGGCAACCAGTGCATATGAGGTTGGCAAGCTGCAGCTCTGCCAAAGCGCCTTGATAGCAGCATCAACAAGGGCTCGGCGTCCGCGAAGATAATTGCGGGTAAGTGGCCTTCTTTCGTACTCGTCAGCGAGTGCCGCTTCTTTTTCGCGCAAGTTCGTGCGCTCGATGGTGATCTCGCACTGAACGGATTCAACCATTACCACGCTCAATCGAAAAGGCGCGCGACGATAGCGGGACGCTCCGGCGTGCCGTCCGACACCGTCAGCACATCGACTCCGGACTCGGTCACCAGGATCGTGTGCTCCCATTGGGCGGACAGGCTGCGGTCCTTGGTGACGATCGTCCAACCATCCGGCAACTCGGAAATTGCCGCCTTGCCGGCATTGATCATCGGCTCGATGGTGAACGTCATCCCGGCTTCGAGTTCGAGCCCGGTGCCGGCGCGCCCGTAGTGCAGCACCTGCGGGTCTTCATGGAATTTGCGGCCGATGCCATGCCCGCAGAACTCGCGCACCACCGAAAATCCGTTCGCTTCCGCGTGTTGCTGAATAACGGCGCCGATGTCGCCGAGCCGCGTGCCGGGGCGCACCTGCGCGATGCCCAGCCACATGCACTCGTACGTGACCTGACAAAGGCGCTTGGCGAGGATCGACGGCTTCGAGCCGACCTGGAACATGCGGCTCGTATCGCCGTGAAAGCCGTTCTTGATTACCGTGACATCGATATTCAGGATGTCGCCATTCTTAAGCGCTTTGGCGCCGGGAATGCCATGACAGATCTGATGATTGATCGAGGTGCAAATCGACTTCGGGAAGGGTGTATAGCCCGGCGGCGCGTAATTGAGCGGTGCCGGCACGGTGCCCTGGACGTTCACCATGTATTCATGGCAAAGCCGATCGAGTTCCTCCGTCGTGACGCCCGCTTTGACGAATGGGCCGATGTAGTCCAGAACTTCGGACGCAAGTCGGCCGGCTTCGCGCATGCCGGCAATTTCTTCGGGATTTTTCAGCGTGATGCTCATGAGCAGCGTCGGGCGGGGTCATTAAAGGCGAAAGGCTAGCGCATGGCGCGCTGCGCAGCAACATGACCGGCGCTCATATGAGTGCGAACACTTGAGGCAGACGCCGATGGCTTGCTACAATTGCGAGCTTGCCTGATCGCGTTGATTGGACAAGAAAATACACACGCCCGGCATCAAAACCGGAAGGGTCTGCCCCGCGGGGTAGCTGCGGTTCTACGGGCCGCGCCGGGCGGAGGCTCAACCCTTAGGAGAAATACATGACTGTAACGATGCGCCAGATGCTGGAAGCGGGCGTTCACTTTGGACACCAGACGCGTTTTTGGAATCCGCGCATGGCCCCATTCATCTTTGGCCAGCGCAACAAGATCCACATCGTCAACCTCGAAAAGACGATGGTCAAGTACCGTGAAGCAACCGATTACGTGCGCAAGCTGGCCGCCAACAAGGGCACGGTGTTATTCGTCAGCACCAAGCGCCAGGCGCGTGAGATCATCGCCGAGGAAGCGCAGCGCGCGGGCATGCCGTTCGTTGACGAGCGCTGGCTCGGCGGCATGCTGACCAACTTCAAGACGGTCAAGCAGTCGATCAAGCGCCTGAAGGATCTCGAAGCGATGGTCGAGGACGGCTCGATGGAGCGCGTTTCGAAGAAAGAGGCACTGACGACTTCGCGTGAAATGGACAAACTGCGCAAGAGTATCGGTGGCATCAAGGATATGTCCAGCCTGCCCGATGCCATTTTCGTCATCGATGTCGGCTATCACAAGATTGCCGTGACCGAGGCCAAGAAGCTCGGCATCCCGCTGGTTGCCGTGGTCGATACCAATCACTCGCCGGAGTCGGTCGATTTCGTCATCCCGGGCAACGACGATTCCAGCCGTGCCATCCGCCTTTATGCCCGTGGCGTTGCCGATGCGGTGATCGAAGGGCGCAACCAGGCGCTCGAAGAGGTCGTGGTCGCCGGCTCCGACGAGTTTGTCGAAGTCGAGGAAGAAGTCGATGCGCCGGAAGGTGAACAGGCCTGACCCCGCACGCACCACACGATACTGATTGTTGAGAATCCAGGAGTAAGCATGGCGGCAATTACCGCAAGCATGGTTAAGGAACTGCGCGAAAAGACCGACGCGCCGATGATGGAGTGCAAGAAGGCGCTGACCGAGGCCGATGGCGATTTGCCCAAAGCCGAAGAAATTCTGCGTGTAAAGCTCGGCAACAAGGCGAGCAAGGCCGCCTCACGCGTTACTGCGGAAGGCGTGGTCGTCACCCACGTTTCGAATGACGGCAAACTGGCCGCGATCGTCGAATTGAACTGCGAGACCGATTTCGTCGCCAAGAACGACGAGTTCCTCGCCTTGGGTGCGAATCTTGCGGAGCTGGTTGCGAAACGGAATCCGGCTGACGTTGCGGAATTGTCTGCGCTCGAAATCGACGGGCAGACGGTCGAGGCCATTCGTTCGGCGCTGATTGGCAAGATCGGTGAAAACATGTCGGTCCGCCGTTTCGAGCGTATCGAGGCCAAGGGCACGGTGGCCAGCTATGTCCACGGTGGCGCGAAGATTGGTGTTTTGGTCGACCTCGTCGGCGGCGACGACGAACTGGGCCGTGACCTTGCCATGCATATTGCGGCCAGCAAGCCGAAGGCCTTGTCCGCTGAGAACGTTCCGGCGGAGTTGATCGAGACTGAACGCCGCATTGCAGCAGAAAAGGCGGCCGAATCGGGCAAGCCGGCAGATATCGTTGCCAAGATGGTCGAGGGCACGGTGCAGAAATATCTCAAGGAAGTTACCCTGCTTGGGCAGCCCTTCGTGAAGAACGACAAGCAGACCATCGATGCCTTGCTCAAATCGAGCAAGGCGAGCGTGGCGCACTTCGTGCTCTACATCGTTGGCGAAGGCATCGAGAAGAAATCGGACGACTTTGCTGCAGAAGTGGCCGCGCAGGCCGCCGCCGCGAAAAAGTAAAGGGACGTTCCGGCAAAATGACGGCAGCCTACCAACGGATTCTCCTCAAACTCTCCGGCGAAGCCCTGATGGGCGATGACGCATACGGTATCAACCGCGAAGTCGTATCGCGCATCGTCGCAGAGATCGCCGAGGTGACCGAGATGGGAGTCCAGGTAGGCGTCGTCATCGGCGGCGGTAATATCTTCCGCGGCATGGCAGGCGCCGATTCCGGCATGGATCGCGCCACTGCCGACTATATGGGTATGCTGGCGACGGTGATGAATGCAATGGCGCTCGCGGACGCGATGCGCGGAGCGGGACTCATCGCGCGTGTACAGTCGGCATTGCGCATTGATCAGGTCGTCGAGCCCTATATTCGCGGCAAGGCGATCCGCCATCTGGAAAGCGGGCGCGTGGTGATATTCGGCGCCGGGACGGGTAACCCGTTTTTTACGACCGATACGGCGGCCGCGCTACGCGGTGCCGAAATCGGCGCGCAGATCGTACTCAAAGCAACGAAAGTTGATGGCGTGTATTCGGCCGACCCGAACGTACATAGCAGTGCCGAGCGTTTCCACCGTATCAGCTTCGACGAGGCGATTGCGCGGGACTTGCGTGTACTCGACGCCACTGCGTTTGCATTGTGTCGCGATCAGAAACTACCGATCAACGTGTTCAGCATCTTCAAGCCGGGCGCGCTGCGCCGTGTCGTGGCGGGTGAGGATGAAGGCACGCTCGTCTACTGTTGAGGAGTCAATCCGCAATGATTGAGGAAACAAAGAAGGCGGCCGAAACGAAAATGCGCAAGTCGATCGAGTCGCTAAAGCTCGATCTGGCCAAGATACGCACAGGCCGCGCGCACACCGGGCTGCTCGACCATATCGAAGTCGAATATTACGGCAGTATGGTGCCGATCAATCAGGTGGCAAATCTGACGCTGATCGATGCACGCACGATCGGCGTGCAGCCCTGGGAGAAGGGGCTGGCGGGCAAGTTGGAGAAGGCGATTCGTGACTCCGACCTCGGCCTTAACCCGGCATCGGTTGGCGAGTTGATCCGTGTTCCGATGCCGGTGCTCACCGAAGAGCGCCGACGGGACCTGATCAAGGTCGTCAAGCAGGAAGGCGAGGCCGCGCGCGTTTCGGTTCGTAATCTTCGCAGAGATGCCAACAGCACGCTCAAAGATGCAGTCAAAGACAAAGCGATCTCCGAAGACGAAGAACGCCGCGGCCAGGACGAAATACAGAAACTGACTGACAAGTACATCGGTGAAATCGACAAGATGCTGGCACAGAAGGAAGAGGAATTGCTGCAGGTCTGATCAGCCTGCAGCCGTTGAGCCGGCACCATGGCGAAGACCCCCTTTCTCAGTTCCACCCGTTCGATCCCCGAGGGCTCGGCAATGCCGCGTCATGTCGCGATCATCATGGACGGCAACGGGCGCTGGGCGCGCAAACGTTATTTGCCGAGGGTGGCCGGTCATTCGCGGGGTGTCGATACCGTGCGCGAGACGATTCGAGCATGTATCGAGCGCGGCATTCCGTACTTGACCTTGTTCGCATTCAGTTCGGAGAACTGGCGCCGCCCGCCCGAAGAAGTCTCGTTTCTTATGCAGTTGTTCGTGCGCTCCTTGAAAAAGGAAGTGGCCCGCATGAACGAGAATGGCATCCGTTTTCGCGTCATCGGGGATCTGTCGCGTTTTGATAGTTCACTCGTCTCGATGATTCGCGACGCACAGACGCTGACCGAAAAAAACACCACGCTGAACCTGACGATCGCTGCCAATTACGGTGGTCGCTGGGACATCCTCCAGGCAGTGAACAAATGCCGTGCGGAGCTTGCCGCGGGCGCGGAGGTCACCGAAGAAGCGCTTGCAGCACATCTATCGATGGCATTCGCGCCCGAACCCGATCTCTTTATTCGCACGGGCGGCGAAACGCGCATCAGCAATTTCCTGCTTTGGCAACTGGCCTATACCGAGTTGTATTTTACCGCGACCTTGTGGCCCGATTTCGATGATGTGGCGTTCGCGGCCGCCCTGGCTTCCTTCGGTGTGCGCGAACGACGCTTTGGCCGCACGAGCGAGCAATTGCAATCGCCACCTGCCCCGGTCGACGACGAAAAGAAGGGTCATGCTTAGAACGCGCGTGATCACCGCGCTGATCATGCTGATCGTGTTCGGTTCCGCGTTGTTCTACTTTCCCCCGCTTGGCTGGCTCGTCTTTGTCGCGATTGTGTGTGCGCTCGCAGGCTGGGAGTGGGGTGCGCTCTGCGGCTGGTCGGGCGGCGCACGTAGGGTCTATGGCGGATGCGTTGGGCTGGCAGCGGGCGCAATGGCATGGCCGTTTAGCGTGGGCGCCGGCGAAAACGCTACGCAGATCCTGCTCGCCGGTTTCGCGATCTCGACGGTGTTCTGGTTCCTGATCGCATTTGCGTGGCTGAAGGCGCGGTGGAACCTGGGTGGCGGTGCGGCAGCGGCAGTGGTTGGGCTGGTCGTCTTGGTGCCGACGGCGCTTGCGCTGGTCTTTCTTCGCGCTCTGAATCCGTGGGCGCTGCTTGCCGCGATGGCGCTGGTTTGGATCGCGGATATCGCCGCCTATTTCAGTGGCCGTGCATTCGGGCGGCGCAAGCTGGCGCCATCGATCAGCCCGGGAAAAAGCTGGGAGGGCGTCATTGGCGCGATCATCGCAGTCGAGGTGTATGGCGCCGCTCTGGTGATCGGCACCTCGCTGGAGTTCTCCGTGGCCCAGATGATCGTCGTCGCGGTCGCGCTGGCTGCACTGACGGGCGTGAGTGTCGCCGGCGATCTGTTCGAATCCATGCTCAAGCGCCAGGCGGGCATCAAGGACAGCAGCAATTTGCTGCCCGGGCATGGCGGCATCCTGGATCGCATCGACAGTCTGACCTCCACGCTGCCGCTCGTGGCACTTATGCTGCTCGTCGTTGCCTGAAGAAAGGCGCGGGTGAAAATCATGCGCCGACGGCCAACGCGTTTCGTATCTTCGCGCGGATTGCGCAGGCGCCCACACTCCGGAAACAGCTGATGCCAGAAATCCAGACCTTGACGGTGCTCGGAGCGACCGGATCGATCGGCCAGAGCACGCTGGACGTTGTAGCCAGACACCCGGAACGCTTTCGCGTGCACGCGCTCTCGGGCCGGTCGCGCCTGGAACTGCTTGCCGCGCAAAGCGCGCGATGTTCCGCTCGCTTCGCCGTGGTGGCGGATGATGTGGCGGCGGAAGAGCTGAGGGGTCGTCTGCGCGCGCTCGGTGCGGACACCGAGGTGCTGGTCGGAGACGCGCATCTGTCGTCTGTTTCGGCCGCGCCGGAAGTTGATGCGGTAATGGCGGCAATCGTCGGTGCCGCCGGTTTGCGTCCAACGCTCGCCGCGGCGCGGGCCGGGAAGCGCGTTTTGCTGGCGAACAAGGAAGCGCTCGTCATGGCCGGTTCGATGTTCATGGACGCGGTGTCCCGGGGCGGCGCGCAGTTGCTGCCGATCGACAGCGAGCACAATGCCGTATTTCAGGCCTTGCCGGCCGGCTATGGCCGTGTACCCGAGGCGGCGGGCGTGGAGCGCGTGCTGCTCACCGCATCGGGCGGTCCGTTTATCGATCGTGGCTTGACGACGCTGTTGGATGTCACGCCTGATGAAGCATGCGCGCACCCCAATTGGTCGATGGGCCGCAAGATTTCCGTCGATTCGGCAACCATGATGAACAAGGGACTCGAGGTCATTGAGGCCCACTGGTTGTTCGGTGTGGCTGCCGAGCAAATCGATGTCGTCGTTCATCGCCAGAGTGTGATTCATTCGATGGTTGAATATATCGACGGCTCCGTGATCGCGCAGTTGGGTAACCCCGATATGCGCACGCCGATCGCGCACGCCCTCGCGCACCCGGCGCGGATTGCTTCGGGTGTCGGTCCGCTCGACCTGTGCCGGATTGGCCGGCTCGATTTCGAAGCGCCTGATCTGCAGCGCTTCCCCTGTCTCGCGCTGGCCTACACTGCGTTGCGCGCGAGCAGCGGCATGCCGGCCGTGCTGAACGCGGCCAACGAGGTCGCGGTGGCCGCCTTTCTCGATCGGCGCATCCCCTATCTGGCAATCGCGCCGACAATCGAAACCGTGATGTCGGCCATGCCGGGCGTCGGCAGCGCATCGCTGGAAGAGATCGAAGCGGTCGATGCCGAGGCCAGGTGCCGCGCGCAAGCGCTGATTTCCGATTTAGAGGTCGCTTGATGTCCTTTTTTGATTATGTGGTGCCATTCATTGTCGGCCTCGGGCTGCTCATCCTCATCCACGAGCTGGGGCATTATTCGGTCGCGCGTTGGTGCAACGTAAAGGTTCAGCGCTTCTCGGTGGGGTTCGGCCGTCCGTTGCTCAAGTGGCGTGCCGGCGCCGACCGCACCGAGTGGGTACTGGCCATTTTTCCTCTTGGCGGCTACGTCAAAATGCTCGACGAGCGCGAGGGCGATGTGCCGGCGGCGGAGCGCCATCGCGCTTTCAACACGCAAACGGTGGGGCGGCGTTTCGCGATCGTCGCCGCCGGCCCGCTGGCAAATTTGCTGTTGGCGGTTTTGCTGTACTGGATCGTTTTTGTTGGCGGTGTCGACGAGTTGCGGGCGCGCGTGCAGATCACCGCGCCGGAGAGCACCGCGGCGGTTGCCGGCTTCCGCGACGGCGATGAGATTCTGGAAATTGACGGTGAGCGCGTGCAGTCGTGGCAGGATTGGCGTTGGGGACTGCTGAAGGCCGTGATGGACGAGCCGTCGGTCAGCGTTTCCGTGAGGACTGCAGAGGGCGAGCGCCAGTTGCGAGAGCTTCCGGTGGGGGGCGTGGTGGTCGATGAGGGGCGCGACGATCCGATGACACAACTCGGCTTTCGCCCGTTCCGTCCTCCGATTCCGCCCGTGCTCGGCCAGGTGCTCGATGACTCTCCGGCCGACACCGCCGGTTTGCAGATCGGTGACGAGATTATCCGCATCGAGGGGGACCCGATCGATGACTGGCAACAACTGGTCGAACAGGTCAGTGCGGCGCCCGAGAAGGCGCTGCTCTTTAGTATCAAGCGCGGTGGTGAGGTGCTTGAACGCCTGGTGACGCCGCGCGCCGAGCAGATCGACGGTGAGCGCATCGGCCGCATCGGAGTTGGTGTTCAGCCGCCACTCGACGGAACCGACTCGATGTTCGTGAACGTCACACATGGGCCGGTAGACGGCCTGGTGCGCGCGGTGCGCCAGACCTGGGAGATGAGCACCTTCAGCCTGGCGATGATCGGCCGCATGATTACCGGTGAGCTTTCGTGGCGAAATCTCAGTGGTCCGGTGACGATTGCCGACTACGCCGGCCAGAGCGCGAGAATGGGTTTCGACCACTATCTCAAGTTTCTGGCGCTCATCAGCATCAGCCTCGGTGTCCTCAACCTGCTCCCCATCCCGGTGCTGGATGGTGGGCATTTACTGTATTATGTGATCGAAATGCTGCGAGGCGGCCCCGTCCCTGAGCGCGTCATGGAAATTGGTCAGCAAGTCGGTCTGGCGTTGCTGGTCATGCTCATGGCGTTTGCTTTTTATAACGATATAAATCGGCTCATTTCCGGCTGACATCCCAATGATACGAACGCTTATTTCCGGGCTGCTTGCTGCCCTGACACTGGTCACGCCCGCGCTCGCGTTCGAGCCTTTCGTAGTCAAAGACATTCGCGTGGAGGGTATTCAACGGACCGAGGCCGGGACGGTATTTACCTATCTGCCGGTCAAGGTCGGCGACCGTTTTACCCAGGCACAAGCGAACGAATCGATTCGAGCGCTTTTCGGTACGGGGTTTTTCGACGATGTGCGCATCGAGGCGGAAGACGGCGTACTGGTCGTTATTGTCGACGAGCGCCCCGCCGTGGCACAGATCGATTTGGTTGGCGTAAAGGAGTTCGACGACAAGGCACTCAAGGCCGGGCTGCGGGAGGTCGGACTGACCGAGTCGCAGATATTCGACCGATCGGTGCTGGAGCGTGCCGAGCAGGAATTGAAGCGCCAATATCTGACGCGCGGCAAGTACGCGGCAACCGTTCAGACGACGGTGACGCCGCTCGAACGCAATCGCGTGGCCGTGCGTTTCGACGTGGTCGAGGGCGAGGTTGCAAAGATCCGCCAGATCAAGATCGTCGGCAACAAGGTGTTCGACGAGGACGAACTCGTGGATCTGTTCGAACTCACCACACCCGGCTGGATCACCTGGTACACCAAGTCCGATCAATACTCACGGCAGAAGCTGTCCGGCGACCTGGAAACGCTGCGCTCGTTCTATCTTGATCAGGGCTATCTCGATTTCAGCGTCGACTCGACGCAGGTATCGATCACGCCGGACAAGAAAGACATCTACAT
>CBDULG010000024.1:0-17894 GCA_965367985.1 uncultured Rhodocyclaceae bacterium | reverse complement strand
GTCTGGGCCACCGGGCACCTGGGTGACGACACCATCTCCCTGATCGGAACCGACCCGGAAGGGCACGCCGATCACGCGTGGAAGCAAGTGGCGCAACTCAAGAGCCAGGGCGGCGGTTCGCTGTTCATCAAGACGCACCCGAAGTCAAAGCACCTCTATGTCGACAACACGCTGAACCCGGAGCCGGCAATCAGCCAGTCGGTGGCGGTGTATGACATCTCCGACCTCGCGGCCGGTTTCAAGGTGCTACCGATCGCCGAGTGGGCCGAGTTGGCCGATGATGGCGCCAAGCGAGTCGTTCAGCCCGAATACAATAAGGCGGGCGACGAAGTCTGGTTCTCGGTATGGAGCGCGAAAGACAAGGAGTCGGCGATCGTCATCGTCGATGACAAGACACTCGAGCTCAAGAAAGTGATCAAGGATCCGCGACTGGTCACGCCGACCGGAAAGTTCAACGTCAATAACACGCAGTTCGACGTGTATTGATGCGGTTGTAAGTGGTGCCGAGCGGGAGGTGGAACGCACATGTTCCACCTCCCGTTTTTCGTGGACCGGGCGATCAAATGCTTCGGGCGTATCGGCATGGACCGGCGTTGACGCCTGTCAAGGGCTGCGGCCGGCGCTTGAACGACCATGGCGACATTGTTGTTTGGGAGCGGTGCATGCGTTTCGATCGGGCCTTGTGGGTGCATGTCGTGGTGCTTGTCGGTGTTGCCTTGCTGGCCGCGCACGACAGCCACGCGGAGAGCGTGGCGCCTGCGCGGCGCGCCGAGTTGGTTAACATGGTCCGGCAGGACTGTGGTTCCTGTCATGGCCTCACGCTCAAGGGTGGCCTTGGGCCTGCCTTGTTGCCCGACAATCTGGCGGGCAAGCCGGACGAGGCACTGGTGTTCACAGTGATGCACGGTCGCCCTGGCACGGCAATGCCCGGCTGGTCGCGTTTCGTCAATGACGCCGAGGCCGCGTGGATTGTCGCGCGCCTGAAAAGCGGTTTTCCACCCGTTGCTCACACCGCGGATGCAATAAATGAATAAAGCAGAAACGCCGATGCGGTGCGCGCTGGGTGTGCTGCTGATGGCCGCCACTCTGATCGGCGGCTGCGCGCACAATGATGCGCTGCGCGGCACGGGCGATTTGGGCGTGGGTATCGAACGCGCTACCGGCAGCGTGCAGGTGATCGATCACAGCGCGCGTGAGAGCTTGGGCAGGGTGCCGGGTCTGGGTGACTTGTCGCACGCCCACGTCACCTACTCGCGCGATGCGCGCTACGCCTATGTGTTCGGCCGCGACGGTGGATTAAGCAAAGTCGACCTGCTCACCCGGACGATCGCCAAGCGGGTAATCCAGGCGGGCAACTCGATCGGCGGGTCGGTCTCGCAGGACGGCCGCCTGGTGGTGGCGCAAAACTACGAACCGGGCGGCATCAAGGCTTTCGACGCGGAAACGCTCGAGCTGGTGTCCGAAGTGCCGGCCGAATACGCGCCAGGCGAGTTTTCCAAGGTCGTCGGCCTGGCCGACGTGCCGGGGCAGAAATTCGCCTATGCGCTATTCGACGCAGGCGAAATCTGGGTAACCGATTTCACCGATCCGAGTCACCCTGTCACCGAGCGGTACACAGCGGGACAACAACCGTACGACGGTCTGGTATCGCGTGACGGACGTTTTTATATAGCTGGGTTGTTTGGCGAGGACGGTATCGCGCTGCTCGATTTATGGCATCCCGAACGCGGCGTGCGCAAGATTCTCGCCGGTTACGGGCGCGGCGAAGAGAAGCTGCCCGTCTACAAGATGCCGCACCTGCGCGGCTGGGCCCTGGCGGGCGACTACGCTTTCCTGCCGGCGGTCGGTCGCCACGAGGTGTTGATTGTCGATACACGCAACTGGAAGGAGGCGGGCCGAATTGCGCTCAAGGGGCAGCCGGTTTTCGTGATGGCGCGGCCCGATGGCCGCCAGGTATGGGTGAATTTCGCCTTTCCGGACAACGGCTGGGTGCAGGTCATCGATGTGCCGACGCGCAAGATCGTCAAGACGCTGGCGCCGGGCAAAGCCGTGCTGCACATGGAGTTCACACCGCGTGGCGAAGAGGTCTGGGTGTCGGCGCGTGACGACAACCTGATCACCATTTATGACACGGCCAGCCTCGATGTGCGAAAGACGCTGCCTGCAACGGCGCCATCGGGAATTTTCTTTAGCCATCGCGCCAGCCGTATCGGTTTTTGAGATCGCCCATGCTGCTTGATACTTCGACGTCTTCGGTCACACCGCAACGCGCGTTGGCGAATGCGGACGAGTTTTCGCTGCTCAACGATTTCCAGCGCGATTTCCCGATCGTTCCACGGCCGTTTGCGCGCATTGCCGAACAGCTGGGTTGTGATGAGGCGACGGTACTCGCGCGCTTGGCGCGTTTGCGCGAGGCTGGGACCGTGAGCCGGGTCGGCCCGGTGTTTTCGCCCCGCCGAGTCGGCGCCAGCACGCTCGCTGCGCTCAAAGCGCCGGCGGACCGGCTTGAGCAAATCGCACGTGCAGTAAGCGCGCATCCCGAAATCAATCACAATTACGCCCGCGAGCATGCGTGGAACTTGTGGTTCGTCGTCACCGCGCCCGACAACATCGTGCTTGCGCGCGTCTTGCGCCGCATTCGCCGTGACACCGGATGTCCGGTCATAGCCTTGCCGCTGCGCGTCGAATATCACATCGATCTGGGCTTCGATTTGAATGGCAAACGCCGCGCGGCGTTGCCCGCACGTGTCGCGCAAAAGCGTGCTGAGACGTTGGCGCCAAGCGAAACCAAGCTGATGGGGCAGCTTCAGCATGGTTTACCACTCGATTCGCGGCCGTTCCAACGGGTCGCGGAGCGTTTGGGCAGGTGTGAAACCGAAGTAATGGAAATGGTGCGCGACTGGCTGGCGCGCGGCATCATCAAACGTTTTGGCGTTGTCGTGCGCCACCATGAACTCGGCTACCGCGCCAATGCGATGTGCGTGTGGGATGTGCCGGACACGCAGGTCGATGCATTCGGCGCGCGACTGGCTGCGGCACCTGAAGTTAACCTATGCTATCGGCGCGAGCGTGCCGCTGCGGGTTGGCCGTTCAATCTTTACTGCATGATTCATGGGCGCGATCGCGCGTCGGTGCGCGACAGCCTCGCTCGGATAGCGCGCGGCTGCGGCTTGCACCACTATCCGGCGGATATCCTTTTTTCGACCCGGCGATTCAAGCAAACGGGCGCTCGCTATGTGGCTGACGGTGTCGGACATGCCTGAACGGCAGGCGCCGGCTGCGCTGTCCGACGAGGATAGACGCATCGTCAACGCCCTGCAGGGCGGCTTCCCCCTGACCGATACGCCGTATCGCGACGTCGCAGATCAGCTTGGCATGGACGAGTCGCATTTGCTTGCCCGCTTACAGGCGCTGCTCGATGCGCGCGTACTTACGCGGTTCGGCCCGATGTTTCAGATCGAGCGCATGGGCGGCCGCTTCGTGCTTGCCGCCATGGCGGTGCCCGAGGCTCGCTTCGAAACGGTCAGCGCGGCCGTGAACGCGTTACCCGAGGTCGCGCACAACTACCGCCGCGAACATAACCTGAACATGTGGTTTGTGCTCGCCACCGAGACGCCGGAAGGTATCTCGGCGGCGATCGAGCGCATCGAACAGGACACCGGACTGAAAGTATTTGCATTCCCGAAAGAGCAGGAATACTTCGTCGAAATGAAGCTGCGCGCATGAGTCGAGTCGAGTCATCCGACGCGAGCGACCGCGCGTTGATCGTCGCCACCCAGAGCGGCTTGCCACTGGTGCCGCGCCCGTACGACGCGATCGCGGCCGCGCTGGACATGCCGGCTGAGGAGGTAAAGCGTCGCTTGGCCGCGCTGCTCGAGGCCGGCATCATTCGACGCATTGGCGCCGTGCCCAACCACTACGCGCTCGGGTATACGGCAAACGGCATGACCGTGTGGGATGTGGACGACGCGCAAGTTGACGCGCTTGGACAGCAGGTCGGAGCGCTGCCGTTTGTCACGCACTGTTACCGGCGCCCGCGTCATCGCCCCGAGTGGCCGTACAACCTGTTCGCGATGGTGCATGCGCATGATCGTGCCGAGGTGATGGCTCGCGCCGATGACATTGCCGCGCTGCTCGGCGAGGCGAGCGCAGCGCGCGACGTGCTGTTCAGTTCGCGCATTCTGAAGAAGACGGGTGTGCGCCTGCGCGGCGGGTAAATGTAAAGGGCGCGCCGAATCGACGGCCTGCTCTCAGCACAACGGCGCTGGTTGACGGCAATCAACGCGAGTGTCGCCGCCGCAGGCAAGAATGGCCCCAATCCAAATGGGAGTCATGCCGCATGTTCCGTCTGTCTCAATACATGCATGAACTGAACCATCCAACGCCGGTTGGACCTCGCCGTGATCCGCCGGGTCCGGTCGTGATCTGGAATCTAATCCGCCGCTGCAACCTGACGTGCAAGCATTGTTATTCCATCTCTGCGGATACCAACTTCCCTGGCGAACTGAACACGCAGGAAGTTTTCGGTGTGATGGACAACCTGAAAACGTTTCGCGTGCCGGTGCTGATACTCTCCGGGGGCGAGCCGCTGCTGCGTCCCGACATTTTCGATATTGCACATCGCTCGAAGCACATGGGCTTCTACACTGCCCTGTCATCCAACGGCACGCTGATCACCGAGGAAAACATCGACCGCATTGCAGCAGTGGATTTCGATTACGTGGGCGTGAGCATCGATGGCATGCGTGAGACGCACGATCGCTTTCGGCGCAAAGAAGGCGCTTTCGAGCAATCGATGGCCGGCATCCGGCTGTGTCACGACCTCGGCTTGAAGGTCGGCGTGCGCTTCACCATGACGCAGGACAATGCACACGATCTGCCCGCGTTGCTTCAACTGGTCGAAGACGAAGGGATTGATCGCTTCTACTTTTCGCATCTGAACTATGCCGGCCGCGGAAACAAGAATCGCAAGGACGACGCGCAGCATCAACTGACACGCTGGGCAATGGATCTGCTGTTCGACACCTGTCTAAGTGACCTGGAAAGCGGTCGGATTCGGGAGTTCACCACCGGCAACAACGATGCCGACGGCGTTTACTTCTACCACTGGGTGGCGCAACGCTTTCCCCAGCACGCCGATCATATCCGCGGAAAGCTTGTGCAGTGGGGCGGCAATGCCAGCGGAGTCAATGTGGCCAACATCGACAATCTCGGCAATGTGCACCCTGACACCATGTGGTGGCACTACACCGTCGGAAACGTGCGCGAACGCGCCTTCTCCGATATCTGGTCGGACGTCTCCGACCCGCTCATGGCGGGCCTCAAGGCACGGCCACGAACGGTTAAGGGACGCTGCGGCGGTTGCGCGCATTTCGACATTTGCGGCGGCAACACCAGGGTTCGCGCGCAGCAGTTGACGGGTGATCCGTGGCAGGAAGATCCGGCATGTTATCTCGACGATGAGGAAATCGGGCTGAGTGCCGAACTTGCAGCGCAGCCGCGTGTTACGGTGACACCATTCCACCGATTGCGTCGCGCCTGACCGGCGCCCGGTCAAGCGATGCCAACTCTTGTGCACGTCGTCGTGTTGCTTGCGCTGTCGCTGGTCATCAGCCACGCGTCAGCTGCGCCGCTCGATGCCGAACAACTGTATGCGCAGCACTGTGCCAATTGCCATGGGCCTGACCGCCTTGGTGCAATGGGGCCAGCGCTGCTGCCAGACAATCTTTCGCGCCTCAAGCCCGCGGCTGCCCGCAAAGTAATTGCCGGCGGGCGCGTTGCAACACAGATGCCGGCATTCGACAAAACCTTGTCGCCCGAGGCGATCGAAGCCTTGACGGCGTGGATTTATCGGCCAGCGGTGACGCCACCCGAGTGGGGGGATGAACGCATTCGCGCCTCGCGCATCGTACATGCCGATGTTGCGACACTGCCCGCACGACCGAAGTTTGATGCCGATCCGATGAACCTTTTCCTTGTCGTCGAACAGGGCGATCACCATGTGTCGGTGCTCGACGGGGACAAACTCGAACGCATCCACAGGTTTCCGTCTCGCTTTGCGCTCCACGGCGGTCCCAAGTTCTCTCCGGATGGTCGCTTTGTATTTCTTGCGTCGCGCGACGGCTGGGTCACAAAGTACGACATCTGGAATCTGACGCCGGTGGCTGAAGTGCGTGCTGGCGTCAATACGCGGAATCTGGCGGTTTCGTCGGACGGAAAGGTGGTGGCGGTTGCCAACTATCTACCAAATACCCTGGTGTTGCTCGATGCCGATCTCCAGCTGATCAAGGTGCTCGAGGTGACCGATACGCAGGGTAAGCACCCGTCGCGTGTCTCGGCCGTATATGACGCGGCGCCACGCAAGAGTTTTGTCGCGGCATTGAAAGATGTTCCCGAACTCTGGGAAATCAGCTACGACCCGGACGCCGAGGCGATCGCGACGGGCCTCGTCCATGACTACAGACTCAAGGAAGGGAGCTTTGTGACCGGTTATCTGAATCCACGTCGCACGCTTCTGAGCGATGTCCTCGACGACTTTTTTTTCACCGCGGATTACACGCAAGTCATGGGCACTGCGCGAGATTCGAAACGCGGACAGGTGGTCAATCTCGACATTCGGCGCAAAATTCGAGACCTCGACATCGGCGGCATGCCGCATCTGGGTTCTGGCATCACGTGGGAATGGAGGGGTCGTACCGTGATGGCTTCACCCAACCTGTCGGAGGGAATTGTCACGGTGATCGCTTTGGATGACTGGTCGGTGATCAAGGAGATACCGACGCTTGGCCCAGGATTCTTCATGCGCAGTCATGAGAATTCCCGATACGCATGGGTCGATTCGATGATGAGTCCGAACAGTCGAGATACATTGCAAGTGATCGACAAGGTATCGCTCGAAGTCGTTGCGCAGCTGCGGCCAGAGCCGGGCGAAACGCTTGCGCACGTCGAGTTCACGAGGGATGGTCGATACGTCCTGGCGAGCTTGTTGGAGGATGAAGGGGCGATTATCGTCTTCGATGGCGACTCGTTGAGGGAGGTTAAGCGCCTGCCTGCGCGTAAGCCGGTGGGAAAATACAACGTGCACAACAAAATTACCCGTTCATCTGGTACAAGTCACTGAAACACATGCTAATGTTCGCTGGCTAACCGCGCTGAAAGCTTGTTGGGCCAAGAGTGACGAAGGGCGCCGCAAACCCCGCGTGACGTGGATCACGCGCCAGGTAGGGATGCTACGTTATTGTCTCTTCGACCGCAGTTCAGTGCGTTGGCGCAGGCAATCCAGCGCCTCCGACGACCCGACCGAGACGCGCAATGCTGAAGATCTTCAGTCACTATTTTCCCGTGCACACCCTATACCAGCTTATTTTCGATGTCGTCGTGCTGTGTCTCGGCGTCATCGCTGCGGTCGTGTTTCAGCCGGAAGTGGGAATCGACGCCTGGCGGACGATTTTGCCCTCGGCACTTTTCTTTGCCATTGCAATGATCGTGCTCAACGGGGTTACTGGTTTCTACAGGCCAATTGCAGGGCAGCGTTTCAAAGATGTCGTGGCCCGCGTTTTGGTCGGTGTGATGGTCAGTGTGCCAGTCGCCTATGCCGTGTTCAGAATTCTCCCATGGGGCGAGTTCGCCTCCGAGGCGGTCGAGGTCTCCGTTGTTTTGATACTCGGCTTGATCCTGGCATTGCGCGGATTTTCCAATCGCGGCCGATTTGCCACGATGCTGGCGCGTCGCGTTCTTGTGCTAGGTACGGGCGCCGAGGCGGAGGAAGTTGAACGAGCACTTCACGATCCGTCGCTACGTAGTTTTCGCTTGGTCGGGTTTTTGCCGATGGGTGGCGACGACGAAATTACCACCGTGTCGACCGATCGCGTACTCACCGAATGCTCATTGTCGAAGGCCGCAAGCGAATTGAACGTGAACGAAGTGATTGTCGCGGTGCGAGAACGCCGTGGTGGCGTTATTCCGCTGCGGGAACTTCTTGATTGCAAAATGATGGGGATCAAGGTCTATGATCTATCGACCTTTTTCGAGCGAGTTCGCGGACAGGTGCGTGTCGATACGCTCAAGGCGAGTTGGCTAATATATGGCGACGGCTTTCGGCAAGGCGTCGTGCGCACATTGGTGAAGCGTTGTTTCGACCTGTTCGTCTCACTCGTATTGCTTCTGATGGCATTGCCTGTGATGTTCATCGCTGCGCTGGCGATTGCGATCGAGGATCGGGGTCCGGTGTTCTACAAGCAGGAGCGTGTGGGACAAAACGGCCGTCGATTTCGTGTGATCAAATTCCGCAGTATGGGAACGGACGCGGAAAAAGACGGTACGCCCCAGTGGGCGACCGCCAACGATCGGCGCGTTACGCGTGTCGGGCGCTTCATCCGCAAACTGCGTATCGATGAACTGCCGCAATTGTTCAACGTCTTCATGGGTGACATGAGCCTTGTCGGACCGCGCCCGGAGCGGCCCTATTTCGTTGATCAATTGACCGCAGAGGTGCCATTCTACGCAGTGCGCCATTGCGTGAAGCCAGGCGTGACCGGTTGGGCGCAAGTACGATACCAGTATGGTGCGTCGGTCGACGATGCAGTTCAAAAGCTCCAGTACGATCTATATTACGTCAAGAATCACACATTGCTACTCGACATCGTCGTTTTGGCAGAGACGATACGCGTCGTACTCACGGGCGAAGGCGCTCAGTAACACGAATCGCGGTTCGCCTACTGCCGTGCAAGCCTCACCCTTCGAGGTGATTCATGAATCCTGAACTCTCGCAGGGGGCCGCCTGGGCGTACAGCATGGCGGCGGTTGCCTTCTTCCTGTTTGGACTATACGTGGCGGCGGCTTGGCGTGGAAAGGGCGCAGGAAGCCAGTTGCTCTGTGCCATTGGATCGAGCGTTGCGTGGTGTGCCGCGAGCGCGGCGTTGATTCTCGATGTCTCGTTCGCCGCAACGGCGGCGGTCTTGCTTTCAGTTGTTCGGGACGCTGCCTGGTTGTGGCTCGTCGTGAGTTTGATTGGCCAGATAGATGGAAGCCGGCGCCTGTGGCCAAGACGCGTCGCGATGGGGCTGGTCGGCATACGTTTCCTTTCCGTGATCGTTGTGCTTCTGGCACTGTCGCCACCGATCGAGCCGATCCGGGCGGCGATCTTTGTCCAATTGGTCACTGCGATTTTTTTTCTCGTGCTAGTTGAACAGCTATACCGTTTGCTTCCGCCGCAGTCCCGATGGGGTCTGAAGCCTTTCTGTCTGGCTGTAGCGGCTGCCTCAGTGTTCGACCTCTATCTATTCGCTGATGCATTCTTATTCGGGTTGATTGATCGCGACATCTGGAGCATTCGCGGATTGGCGCACGCGCTCGTATTGCCGTTAATCGCGATTTCGGCTTCACGCGTGCCCGACTGGGCGATTCGCCTTGCCGTATCGCGCGAGTTGGTTTTTCATTCCACGGCACTTGCTGCATCGGGCTTGTATCTACTGATTGTCGCGGGCGCCGGGTACTACGTCAGGTACTTCGGCGGTGACTGGGGGCGCGCATTACAGGTAACGCTTCTTTTTTCGGCGCTCTTGCTGCTTGGTGTCGTTGTCGTATCCGGCGCGCAGCGCGCACGTCTGAAAGTTTTTCTGAACAAGCACCTGTTTCCCTATCGCTACGATTACCGTGCCGAATGGCTAAAATTTACGAAAGCGCTTTCCGCGCCGGACGATCGGCGCGATCTCGGTCAGGCAGTTGTGTCGGCGCTCGCTGATCTTGTAGAAAGTGCCGGCGGCGGCATGTGGCTCGACAACGGGCAGGGGCACTTTGTTATGCGAGCGCGCTTGAATACGCCGGAGTCGTCGGTGGCGGAACCAGCGGATAGCGCGTTCTGCCGCTTCCTGGCGGTCGAGGGCTGGGTATTCAATCTGGAGGAATACCGCATGCGACCAAAAACGTATGGTGGCCTAACTCCACCTAAATGGTTGTCCGAGATGGACGACGCGTGGCTCATCGTGCCACTTATAGCTGGAGAATCCATGATCGGTTTTGTCGTTCTGCTTACGCCGCGAACGCCAGTAGAAGTCAACTGGGAGGTCTTGGATCTGCTCAAGACCGCGCAGCGGCAAGCGGCGAGCTACATCGCTCGGATGCAGGCCGCCGAGGCACTGATCGACGCGCAAAAGTTCGATGCTTTCAACCGGATGTCGGCCTTTGTCGTGCACGATCTCAAGAATCTCGTAGCGCAATTGTCGCTAATGCTAAAAAACGCAGAGCGTCACAAAGAGAACCCGGAATTCCAGGCTGATATGCTTGAGACAGTAGTCCACGTTGAACAAAAGATGCGGGGACTCATGCTTCAATTGCAGAACAAGGCCTCTATCGAGCGTGATCGTGCTGTCGAGTTGGGTGGAATGTTAGAGCGTATTCGGAAACAGCGAGAACAGGTCAAACCCGCGGTGAAACTTGCGCTTGCGGATAGACCACTTTGGGTTCGCGCGAATCCAGAGCGACTGGAACGCGTGGTAGGCCATATCGTGCAAAATGCCCTCGACGCAACGGATGGCGCTGGTATGGTGAATGCATCCCTCCGCGAAGCAGAGGGCAGCTTTGCGTTGCTTCAAGTGCAAGACACTGGTTGTGGCATGAAACTGGAATTCATCCAAGAAAAGCTTTTTAAGCCGTTTCAGTCCACCAAGAAGAGCGGTATGGGCATTGGCGTGTTCGAAGCTCGGCAATATTTGCGTGAGTTAGGGGGCGATATCCAAGTGACCAGCGCGCCCGGACACGGGACCACAATGGAACTGAAACTTCCTTTGGTGCGGCGGCCCGTGCCAGAACCATTCGACGAGCGTGCATGACCGAAAAGCAACGTACCTTGCTTGTGGTTGAAGATGACCCGGCGCTGCAGAAGCAAATGCGCTGGGCGTTCGGCGATTTCGATACTTTATTGGCAAGTGACCGTGAAACGGCGCTAACGCAGTTGCGTCGCCACGAGCCCCCAGTCGTAACGATGGACCTAGGCCTTCCACCCGAACCGGATGACGTGGGTGAAGGTTTTCGCCTGTTGAATGAAATGCTTACGTTGGCACCGGACACCAAGGTAATTGTGCTTACGGGTCAGCACGACCGCGAGAACGCGGTTCGCGCGGTCGGCATGGGCGCATACGACTTTTTTGCCAAGCCGTTTGAACCAGAACTTCTGACACTGACAATCGACCGTGCTTTTCGTATGTATGACCTCCAGAGGGAGAATGCTGAGTTACGCGCTGCTGCCGAGGGCGCTCTCAATGGCGTACTTACGCGCGATGCGGGGATGCTAAAGGTATGCCGCACGGTCGAGAAGGTCGCTTCTGCAAACAACGTAACAGTGGCATTGCTGGGTGAGAGCGGAACCGGGAAGGAGGTCTTGGCGCGTGGGCTGCATGCCCTGTCATCTCGGTCAAAGGAGCGCTTTGTTGCAATTAACTGTGCTGCAATCCCGGATACACTGCTTGAGTCGGAATTGTTTGGCTATGAAAAAGGTGCGTTTACCGGCGCCGTGAAGCAGACCCCCGGTAAAATCGAAGTCGCGGACAAGGGAACACTATTTCTTGATGAAATTGGTGACTTGCCGATGCCGCTGCAAGCCAAGCTCCTTCGCTTCCTTCAAGAACGTGTGATTGAGCGAATCGGCGGGCGCTCCGAAATTCCTGTCGATGTCCGAGTGGTTTGTGCAACGCACCAGAATTTGAAGCGCTTGATAGACGAAGGCGGGTTTCGGGAAGACCTGTATTACCGATTGGCCGAGATTGTAATCGACATACCGCCTCTACGTGACCGGCCAGGTGACGCTAGTTTGCTCGCGCATGTGTTTGTGCAGCGCTACGCTGATGAAAATGGACGTGGTTCCGTGCGTCTGTCGGATGATGCGGTTAGCGCTATCGAAGCTCATGACTGGCCCGGGAACGTGCGCGAATTGGAGAACTGTGTAAAGCGAGCGGTAATCATGGCTGAGGGCAATCGCATTACGGGAGAAGACCTCGGTCTTGTCTTGAGAGATACCGAGACTCAAATGCTCAATTTGCGTCAAGTGCGTGAGGTGGCGGAACGCCGTGCCGTGGCAAGCGTACTGTCGCGGGTCAACGGTAACATCGCTCGCGCGGCTGAAGTCCTGGGTGTGAGCCGACCCACTCTGTATGACCTCATGAATCGTTATGGCATTAGAAAGGAGGCATGATCGTGCCTACGCAGCGCCCTTATCGTCCGAGTTTTCTAATGATCGCGCTGCTTGCCGGAGCACTATTGGCCGGATGTGGCGATAGCCCGGAACAGATGCTCGCTTCCGCAAAAGAGTATTTGGGCAAAAACGACAGTAGTGCCGCTGTAATTCAGCTTAAGAACGCGTTACAGGAAAACAACGAACTTGCCGAGGCGCGATTCTTGCTCGGAAAGATCCATTTCGAAAACGGTGATTTTCCGAGTGCTTCCAAGGAGTTGAAACACGCTGCGAGATTAGGTTATCCGGCGGACGACGTGGCGCCGATGCTGGCTCGCGCTTTACTTAAAGTGGGGGAGCGCGAAGAGGTTATCCGTACGTTCTCGAACACGGCGCTCCAAAACGCGAGTTCGCAGTCTGCGGTGCTGGTGGCGCTGGGGGATGCTCGACTCGGCGACGACCGCGCTGAAGCGCAGCGTGACTATCGCGAAGCATTGAGCGCCGACCCCGACAACGCCTTGGCCAGCGTAGGTCTGGCGCGAATCAAGGCTACAGATGGTGAAATCGAACAGGCACTCTCTGATATTGATGCGCTGATTGAAAAGGCTCCTCGCGTCGCTGAGGCGCATGCGTTACGTGCACAGCTTCTATTTGCCACGAACCGCGCTGACGATGCGCTTGCGGCACAACAGGCGGCGATTGAGCTCGACAATACGAATCACGCGAATCACTATAGCTACGTCAGCAATCTCCTCGCACTTCGCCGATTAGACGCTGCCGAGACCGGTCTTGCAGCAATGAAGCAGAGCGTTGGGGCGACGCCAGCATGGCGTTATCTGCAGGCTTACATTGATTTTCTCAAGGGGAACATCGAGGCGGCGCGAGATGGCGTGCAAGACGTACAGAAATCAGCGCCGGACTTCGTCCCAACGCAGCTGCTCGCGGGCGCCGTATACTTTCGCCTTAATGACCAGCTACTGGCGCAGTCCAATCTCAGCAGTGTTTTGCGAGTCTCCCCGAACCACCCCGTGGCGCGGCGACTATTGGTCATGTCCTTTTTGGCTCAGCGCGATGCTCAGCGTGCCAAGGAAGTACTCGGGCCACTGCTTGACAGCTATCCAAAAAGTCCTGAAGTCCTGTCGTTGGCGGGACAAGTGAGTCTGCTGGCTGGTGATTTCGACGCATCGTCGGAATACTTTAGCCAAGTCGTCGGATTGCAGCCTGAGGACGCCAAGGCACGAACTCGACTTGGAATCAGTCAGTTGGCCCAAGGAAATCTCGACAAGGGACTAGCTGACCTTACAACCGCAAGCCATCTGGATCAAAACGCTGGTTACGCGGATATTGCAATCATCATGACGCTGCTCCGTGATCGGCAGTATGAAAAGGCGCTCGAGGCTCAGCAGGCACTGGAGAAAAAACTTCCGGACAGTGCGCTTACTCATAACCTCAAGGCCGGCATCCTATTGGGTAAAGGCGATGTTTCCGGTGCGCGAGCCGCGCTTGAGAGAGCCTTGGAGCTACAACCGACTTTTCTTGCGGCGGTGACGAATCTCGCTCGACTCGATGTGCGCGATGGCAATTTGGATGCAGCGCGTCGGCGATATGGAAAGGTTATTGATATCGACGCCAGCAACGTTGGCGCTCACCTGGCGCTGGCAGAACTGGAAATGGCGAGCGGTGGAAGTATATCGAGTGTACGAAAGCACTATGAAAATGCGATTTCCGCTGATCCGGAAGCCGTCGCACCAAAACAGCGACTTGTCGCTTATCTGCTTCAGACCCGTCAAACAAAGGAGGCTTTGGCGCTGGCGCGTGAAATGCAGGTGGCCAAGCCCAACGACGCCGTTACGTTGCGCCTTCTTGGTCTTGCTCAGTTGGCGGTCGGCGAGCATGAGCAGGCCTCGGCCAGCTTCCAGAAGCTCGTGGAGCGAATGCCCGATCGCGGAGGGTATTGGCTGGATTTGGGCCGTGCTCAATTGGCATCCGGAAACATGACTGGAGCAAAACAGTCCCTTGCGCGAGCGACGACCGTATCGCCACAGCTATACGAGGCGCAACGATTGCTGATCGCAATGCATGTGCGTGACAAGCAGTTCGACGAAGCCGTGACGTCCGCAAAGTCATTCCAGCAAGCAATGCCGTCTTCGGGCGCCGGATTCTCGCTTGAGGGGGATATTGAAATTGCAAGAGGCATGGCTGACAAGGCGCTGCCGCTCTATCAGACGGCATTTTCACTTACGCCGAACGTCGCCAACGCGATTAAGCTTCATGGCAGTCTAGTACAGAACAAACATCCCGCTGAGGCCAAGGCTTTCGCTGAGAAATGGGTTGGTGAGCATCCGGATGACGTACTGATGCGAACCTATTTGGGCGAGCGGGCGATTGCCGAAGGCAGGCTTGAAGACGCGCGAACACTCTACGTCGAAGTGACGCGACTTGCGCCGGAATCCGCAGCAGTGTTGAACAACCTGGCTTGGGTTGCCGACCGTCTTGAGGATCCCGAGGCGACGAGCTATATCGCGCGGGCGCTTGAGTTGGCGCCGGATAGTGCGGCGGTGCTCGACACAGCGGGCATGATGGATGTACGCAGGGGGAGGGTCGATGCTGGTATCGAGAAGCTAGAAAAGGCGCACCAACTTGCGCCCAGTGCGGTCGCAATTTCACTTAATCTGGCAACTGCATACCGCGATGCCGGAAAGATTGACAGGGCTCGAAAACTGCTTGATACGACTGAACAGTCGCTTCCCGCGGAGAGCCAAGCGCGAAATGCAATCGCCGAATTGCGCGCTTCCCTGTGACCGACTGCTTGACTGAACAGACTCGCTAATTTTCCAGGTAAGGAATTATCCCGTGACCATCGTTGCAGTTATTGGCTTGGGCTACGTCGGCTTGCCGCTGGCGGTTGAATTTGGAAAGAAGTACACGACGATTGGGTTCGATCTATCCGAAGAGAAAGTTGCCGCGTATCGCGATTGCGTCGATCCGACGGGCGAAGTCAGTAGTGAAGATATGCGCTCCGCAACGTACTTGAGTTGCCATAATGATCCAGCGGTGATCGCACAAGCGGATTTCATTGTCGTAGCCGTACCAACCCCCGTTGATGCGGCGCATCAGCCTGATCTAACGCCACTCGAGCGATCGTCGGCGACGGTTGGGAAATACCTGAAGCAGGGCGCGATCGTAGTCTACGAAAGTACGGTCTATCCCGGCGCAACGGAGGATGTGTGCATACCGATACTTGAAGAGGCTTCCGGCAAGAAATGGAAGCAAGATTTTTTTGTCGGATATTCGCCCGAGCGGATTAACCCAGGCGACAAGGACCGTACCGTTACAAAAATCTTGAAAGTCGTTTCGGGCGATACGTCCAAGACGCTGGCAACGGTGTCTGAAATGTATGGTTCGGTAATAAGCGCCGGCGTTTTCGCTGCGAGCAGCATTAAAGTCGCCGAGGCAGCCAAAGTCATTGAGAATACTCAGCGAGATCTGAATATCGCGCTTATGAACGAGCTATCGATCATCTTTCACAAGATCGGTATCGACACCGTGGAGGTTTTGGAAGCGGCGGGCACTAAATGGAACTTTCTTCCCTTCCGGCCAGGCTTGGTCGGTGGGCACTGTATCGGAGTCGATCCGTATTATCTTACCCATAAAGCGGAAATGCTTGGCCACCATCCTGAAGTGATTCTTTCCGGTCGCCGCATCAACGACATGATGGGCAAGTTTGTTGGGGAGCAGACTGTCAAGCAGATGATCGAGGCGGGGCATTCGATAAAGGGGTGCAATGTGATCGTGCTCGGACTAACCTTTAAGGAGAATTGCCCCGATCTGCGAAACAGCAAGGTCATCGATGTGATCCGAGAACTGCAAAGCTATGGCTGTAACGTACACGTACACGATCCCGTGGCCGAGGCCGCTCAGGCCGCGCATGAATACGGCGTGGATCTCGTAGAGTGGGAGACACTGCCGTCGAGTGCCGCGATTATTGCCGCTGTATCGCACAAGGAGTATGCAGACATGCCAATGAGTGCCCTCACAAACAAGCTTGAGAGCAACGGAATTCTTGTTGATGTAAAGTCGTTCTTCGACCGCGACGCGTTGGAAAACGCTGGCGTGCGTGTGTGGCGCTTGTAAGCGAAACCATCGATGATTTCTATTCGTGCCATTGCGCTGTTTCTTTTAGCGAGTACGGTCTCTGGAGCGACGTTCGCCGCTACTGGTCTAGCCGCGCCCCAACGCTGCGTTGCTTATGAGCACGGCGAGGGCGTCGCGCGAGACCCCATTAAGGCGGCTGCCTGCTATTGCGATGCGGCGCGCCGAGGAAATGCTGAGGCGATGTATTCGCTGGGTTGGATGTATGCCAACGGCCGAGGCTTGGAGCGTGACGACGCGGTCGCTGGGACGTTATTTTCAATGGCGGCGAAACTCGGCCATGACTATTCCAGACGGATGGCGCGCTACACCGGTCCGATGGAGAGAAAGAAGCCGGCATGTCTAAGCGCACCCTTGTGGGCATCCGACGATCGATTCGTAGACCGAGTAATGGCGCGATTGTCACCAGCGCGTCGGCAAGTTGTCGCGCTATTAGAAGAGCTAGCGCCTCAGTTTGGCATCGAGCCACGTTTTGCACTTGCGATTGCCGCCGTCGAATCTGCGCTGAATCCAGCCGCCATTTCACCAAAAAACGCCATGGGCGTAATGCAACTCATCCCCGATACAGCTGCGCGATTCAATGTAGCCAACCCATTTGATGCGCGGCAGAACATTGCTGGCGGGTTGGCTTACTTGCGTTGGTTGCTAGCGTATTTCGAAGGTAATGTCGAGATGGTTGCGGCTGCCTACAATGCGGGTGAGGGCGCTGTCGATCGCTATCGTGGCGTACCGCCCTACCCGGAGACGCGCGCGTATGTGAGTCGCGTAGCAGGGTACTATCGAAACAAGACGCATGCGTACGACCGCCGCATCGTCGATTCTTCATCAATGCTGGTGCCATTACGCTTGGCCAGTGAGTAGCCGGAGCGTTCATGGCGCAGCGCGTTGTCATCGCATTTCTTTCGATCTTCTTTGCGAGCTTTTCTGTTTCCACCCCAGCGCGGGCCGATTTACGGCGAACCGTGGTTCAAGTGAAGAAATCTGTCGTTGCGGTAGGCACCTTCATGCCGGCTCGAAGTCCAGCCTTCAAATTTCTTGGCACCGGCTTCGCCATCGGCGATGGCATGAACATCGTGACCAATGCGCATGTGTTGCCGGCGTCTCTCGATACCGAAAAGAACGAATCCATCGCTGTTGCAATTCCGATCGGCGACAAGGTTAATGTGCGAAATACCATGCGGATGCGGTCGGACAGCGCGCACGACCTCGCGGTCATTCGCATGGTTGGCGGATCGCCATTGCCCGCACTGAAGTTGGCAAGTCGCACGGCGGCAGAGGGGCAAGCAATAGCGTTCACTGGTTTTCCCATCGGCAGTGCTTTGGGCCTGAAACCGGTGACTCATCGCGGCATAATTTCTGCCTACACGCCGATCAGCATCCCGCGGGGCAACGCGAGCGAATTAAGCGCGCGGCAGATACGAAGCCTAAGCAGCAACCGATTCTCGGTGTATCAGCTTGATGCGACGGCGTATCCGGGAAACAGTGGCAGCCCGCTCTTCGATCCCGACACCGGTGAAGTGTTTGGTGTGCTCAACATGGTCTTCGTGAAGGAAACCAAGGAAAACGTCCTGAGCAA
>CBDULG010000023.1:0-18196 GCA_965367985.1 uncultured Rhodocyclaceae bacterium | reverse complement strand
CTGCACGCGCTGCTCGACGAGATGCGGCTGGTCAAGGACAGCCACGAGCAGGTGATCATGCAGCAGGCGGCGACGATTTCCGCCGAGGCCCACCGCAGCGCGATGCACATTGCGCGCCCTGGCATGCCCGAATATGCGGTCGAAGCCGAGCTGTTGCGGGTGTTCCGTGCGCAGGGCGCGCAGGCGCCCGCCTACCCGTCGATCGTCGCCAGCGGCCCCAACGCCTGCGTGCTGCATTACGTTGCCAACAACCGGAACATGGAAGATGGCGATCTGCTGCTCATCGACGCCGGCTGCGAACTCGATGGCTACGCCTCCGACATCACCCGCACGTTCCCGGTCAATGGCCGTTTCAGCGGCCCGCAACGCGACGTGTACTCGCTCGTACTTGCCGCCCAGGCCGCCGCGATCGAAACCACCCGCACGGGCGTGGCCTGGAACGAGCCGCACGATGCCGCGGTGCGCGTGCTCGCGCAGGGCATGATCGATCTCGGTCTGCTCGCCGGCAGCCTCGACGGCGTGCTCGAATCGGAGGCCTACCGCCGCTTCTACATGCACCGCACCGGCCACTGGCTGGGCATCGACGTACATGACGTGGGCAACTACAAGGTCGATGGCGAGTGGCGCACGCTGCAGCCCGGCATGACGCTCACCGTCGAGCCAGGCTGCTACATCCGCCCCGCAGACGACGTCCCCGAGGCTTTCTGGAACATCGGCGTGCGCATCGAGGACGACGCGCTGATCACCGCCGAGGGTTGCACGCTGTTGAGCGCGGCGGCGCCGAAAGACATCGACGACATCGAAGCGCTGATGCGCGACGCGCGCCGATGAACACACCCGACATCCTCATCATCGGTGCCGGTCCGGTCGGCATGGCGCTTGCCTTGGCGCTCAAGGACGGGCCGCATTCGGTGAGCCTGCTCGATGCGCGCGAGCGCGGCGCGGCGCGGTGCGATCCGCGTGTGCTCGCGCTCGCCCACGGCACCCGCCTGACCCTCGAACGCCTTGGCGTCTGGCAGCACCTGCCGACCACCGACATTCACCGCATTCACGTCTCGCAGCAAGGCGGTCTGGGGCGTACGGTGATCGACCATACCGATTATGGCGTCGATGGCCTGGGCCACGTGGTGCGCGCCGGCGAACTGGCGGCAGCGCTCGACGACGCGGTCAGCGCGGCAGGTATCCCGTTCATCGACCACTGCGAGGCTGTGCCCGATGACAGCCTGCCCGGCCGTGTGAAGCGTCTCGATGGCGGCGAGCCGATCGAATGTCGCCTGATCGCCTGCGCCGAAGGTGGCATGCGCGCCGACGACCCGGCGATCCGCGTGCGCGACTATGGCCAGCATGCGGTGATCTGCCTGGCGACGCCGGCGCAACCGCACGATCACACGGCCTACGAACGGTTCACCCCCGACGGGCCGCTGGCGCTTTTGCCCTGCGGCACGGACTTCGCGGTGGTGCATACCACCTCGCCGGCACGCGCCGAAGCGCTGTGCGCGCTCGACGACGCGGCGTATCTGACCGAATTGCAGGCCGCCTTTGGACACCGCATCACGCTCACCGGGGTCGGCGCGCGTGAGCGCTTCCCCTTGCAGTTGCGGGTGCGCAGCGTGCCGATTGCCGAGCGCCTGGTGTGGATCGGCAACGCCGCGCAAACGCTCCATCCGGTCGCCGGGCAAGGCTTCAATCTTGCGCTGCGCGACGTTTGGGCGCTGGCGCGATTGCTCAACCGCGCCGGCGATCCGGGCGAGGATCGGGTACTCGCCAATTACCGGCGCGCGCGCCGCCTTGATCGCGCCGGCACCGCCGGCTTCACCGACTCGCTGGTGCGCCTGTTCAGCAACGACCTGCACCCTTTGCGCGCGCTGCGCGGGCTGGGTCTGCTGGCGCTCGACATTGCCCCGCCGCTGCGCCATTTCGTCGCCAAACGCATGATGTATGGCGCCCGTGCCTGGCCGTGAGCGGCTGCAGGGCCGCCGCCTGTCGGGCAAAGGGGAACGTTACGCTTTGTGGCTTCGTGCTGACCTGCCTATCGGTTAGAATATCGGCCTTTCCCCTGCCCAACCGTCCCCCATGGATTTCGCCGGCTACGCCCTGCGCAACAACCTGTTCGTCGCGCCCATGGCCGGGGTGACCGACCGCCCGTTCCGCCAGTTGTGCAAGCGTCTCGGTGCGGGGCTCGCAGTATCGGAAATGGTGACGTCGAACAACCTGCTCTACGCCACCGAGAAGACCCGCCGGCGCACCGATCACGTGGGCGAAACGGAACCCGTTTCCGTGCAGATCGCCGGCGCCGACCCGGCGATGATGGCCGAGGCGGCGCGCCACAATCGCGATCACGGTGCGCAGATCATCGACATCAACATGGGTTGTCCGGCCAAGAAGGTGTGCAACAAGGCGGCGGGTTCCGCACTGATGCGCGACGAAGCGCTGGTCGCCGACATCCTTTCGGCGGTCGTCTCGGCAGTGCCCGAACTGCCGGTGACGCTCAAGATGCGCACCGGCTGGGATCGCGACAACCGCAATGCGCCGCGCCTCGCGCGCATCGCCGAAGCCGCCGGCATTCGCGCACTGGCGATCCACGGCCGCACCCGCGCCGACAAATATATGGGGCAGGCGGAATACCGCACCATCGCCGCCGTCAAGCAGGCCGTGTCGATTCCGGTAATTGCCAACGGCGACATCGATTCGCCCGAAAAAGCCGCCGCAGTGCTGCGTTTTTGCGGTGCCGATGGCGTCATGATCGGGCGCGCGGCGCAGGGGCGGCCGTGGATTTTCCGCGAGATCGAACACTATCTGGCCACCGGCGAACATCTGCCGCCGCCGTCGGTGCACGAAATACGTGACATCTGCCGTGCGCATCTCGACGACCTTTACGGCTTCTACGGCGAATGGTCTGGCGTGCGCATCGCGCGCAAGCACATCGGCTGGTACACCAAGGGTCTTGCGGGGGCGCAGGCCTTTCGCCAGCGCATGAATCTGCACGACACCGCTGCCGGTCAGCTTGACGCGGTCGACGACTTTTTCGAACATCTCGGACGCTTGGGCGTTACGGTACAAACGCAAGCATCTTGCTTCGAGGAACTGGCTGCATGAGCCATCAGAACGAAATTGCATGCGCTGTCATGCGCACGCTGGAGCAGTACATGAAGGATCTGGACGGCGAGACGCCCGCCGCGCTTCATGCGCTCGTCATCCGCAGTGCCGAACGTCCAATGCTCGAGTTCGTGTTGCAGCACGCCGAAGGCAATCAAACGCTGGCCGCGCAGCTGCTCGGCATCAACCGAAACACGCTGCGCCGCAAACTCACCGAGTACGAACTTCTCTGAAACGCCCACCGCCACGCGCCTTTCGATTTCATGCAAACCACTCAAGCCCTGATCAGCGTTTCCGACAAAACCGGTATCGAAGCCTTCGCCAATGCGCTGCAACGCCTCGGTATTGGCCTTCTATCGACCGGCGGCACCGCCAAATTGCTGCGCGACGCTGGCCTCACGGTGACCGACGTGTCGGAGTACACCGGCTTTCCGGAAATGCTCGACGGCCGCGTCAAGACGCTGCACCCGAAGGTGCACGGCGGCATTCTTGCGCGCCGTGATCTTGATGCACACATGGACACCATTGCGCAGGCCGGCATCGAGCGCATCGACCTGGTCGTGGTCAATCTGTATCCGTTCGAGCAGACCATCGCGCGCGGCGACTGCACGCTTGAGGAGGCAATCGAGAATATCGACATCGGTGGCCCGACGATGGTGCGTGCCGCCGCCAAAAATTGCGGCGGCGAAGCCGGTGGTGTCGGCATCGTCACCGATCCAGCGGACTACGCGGCGATCATCGACGAGCTGAGCGCGAACAACTGCGCGCTGTCGGCGCACACCCGATTCTCGCTGGCCGTAAAAGCCTTCACCCATACGGCGCGTTACGACGGCGCGATCGCGAACTACCTTACTGCGCTGACCGACGACGGCAGCCGGCAGCCTTACTCCGAACGCCTGCATCTGGCCTTCGACAAGGTGGAGGACTTGCGCTATGGCGAGAACCCGCACCAAAGCGCTGCCTTCTATCGCGAACCGGGCGCGGCCAGCGGCGGCGTAGCGGGCTATGCGCAACTGCAGGGCAAGGCGCTGTCGTACAACAATATTGCCGATGCCGATGCGGCATGGGAATGCGTCAAGGCCTTCGATAGCGGCGCACCGGCCTGTGTCATCGTCAAGCACGCCAATCCCTGTGGCGCCGCACTCGGCGCCAGTCCGCTCGATGCCTACAAGAAGGCGTTCGCGACCGACCCAACCTCGGCCTTCGGCGGCATCATCGCCTTCAATACAGCGGTCGACGCGATCGCCGCCGATGCGGTGAGCGCGCAATTTCTCGAAGTACTGATCGCACCGGCCTATACCGACCAGGCGCTGCAGGTGCTCGCCGCGAAAAAGAACGTGCGCGTGCTCACCTGTGCGGTGGCCAACGCGCCAACGGCGCTCGATCTCAAGCGGGTGGGTGGCGGGCTGCTGGTGCAGTCGGCCGATCAGGCACGCATCGGCGCAAGCGAGCTGAAAGTGGTCACGAATCGCGCACCGTCTGGGGAAGAGACGGGCGATCTGCTGTTCGCCTGGCGGATCGCCAAGTATGTAAAGTCGAACGCCATCGTCTATTGCAAGGATGGTGCCACGATCGGCGTAGGTGCAGGTCAGATGAGCCGCGTGGATTCGGCGCGCATCGCGAAGATCAAGGCCGAGAACGCCGGCCTGAGCATTGTCGGCAGCGTCGTCGCCTCAGACGCTTTCTTCCCCTTTCGCGACGGCCTCGACGTGCTTGCCGAGGCCGGCGCCACTGCGGTTATCCAGCCGGGCGGGTCGATGCGCGATGAAGAGGTGATCGGCGCGGCCAACGAGCACGGCATCGCGATGGTATTCACCGGCTTCCGTCACTTCCGGCATTGATCTCGATGGCCCGCATCGGCGCGCGTCGCACGAAGGAATTTCCTGCATCATGAAAGTACTGATCATCGGCGGCGGCGGTCGCGAACACGCACTGGCCTGGAAAATTTGCCGGTCGCCCCGCATCACGCGGGTTTTCGTCGCGCCCGGCAATGCCGGTACGGCGGGTGAGCCACTCGTCGAGAACGTCGCGCTGGGCTCGATTGATACGCTCGTCAAGTTTGCCCTCGATCACGAAATTGGCATGACGATCGTCGGCCCCGAAGCACCGCTTGCCGACGGCGTGGTCGATGCGTTCCGTGCCGCCGACCTACCGATCTTCGGCCCGACCAAGCAGGCCGCGCAGCTCGAATCGTCGAAGGACTTCTGCAAACAGTTTCTCGTCCGCCACAACATTCCAACGGCCCGTTACGCAAGCTTCACCGAGCCCGACGCCGCACACGCGTACATCGATGCCGAAGGTGCGCCGATCGTCGTCAAGGCCGACGGTCTGGCTGCCGGCAAGGGTGTGGTGGTGGCAACGACCGCGGAGGAAGCCCACGCGGCAGTCGACATGATGATGCGCGACGCCGGCATGGGCCAGGCGGGCGCGCGGGTGGTCATCGAAGAATTCATGCAGGGCGAGGAAGCGAGCTTTATCGTGCTGGCGGACGGACGGCATGCGCTGGCACTGGCTTCGAGTCAGGACCACAAGCGCCTCAAGGACGGCGACAGCGGCCCCAACACGGGCGGCATGGGCGCCTATTCGCCGGCGCCGGTGGTCACGCCGCAGGTGCACGCCAGAGTGATGCGCGAGATCATCCAGCCTACGCTCGCCGGCATGGCCTCCGAGGGCGCGCCCTATACCGGTTTTCTTTATGCCGGCCTGATGATCGACAAGGCGGGAAAGCCGCGTGTGGTCGAATTCAACTGCCGGCTTGGCGACCCGGAAACACAGCCCATCATGGTGCGGCTGAAATCCGATCTGGTCGAACTCATCGAAGCCGCGCTCAACGGCCGCCTTGACACGGCCGAGGCCGAATGGGATCGACGCATAGCGCTCGGTGTCGTGCTCGCTGCCGAGGGCTACCCGGCCCGGCCGCGTGTCGGCGACGTAATTTCCGGCGTGCCCGCGGAAACCGACGACATGTGCGTCTTCCACGCTGGCACGGCGCGCGATGACGGCCGAATCGTCACCACGGGCGGCCGCGTGCTTTGCGTCACCACGCTGTCCGACCACATGCGCACCGCCCAGACGCGCGCTTACGATGTGGCCGATCGCATCGCCTTTGCCGGCAAGCAGTTCCGGCGCGACATCGGCCACCGCGCGACCAAGCGCTGAGCAACGGCCGCATGACACTGCCTGCCGAGGACGTAAGAGCGGTCTTTAGCGGCTTGCAGAGCCGCATCGTCACGGCCCTCGAGGCACTCGACGGTCAATCGTTCCGCACTGACACCTGGACGCGCGAACAAGGCGGCGGCGGTGTATCGCGGGTACTCGAAGGCGGCGCGCTGTTCGAGCGCGCGGGGGTCAACTTTTCCCATGTCAAGGGTGAAGGGCTGCCCGGCTCTGCGACCGCCAGTCGCCCGGAACTGGCCGGTCGCGCCTTTGAGGCGATGGGGGTTTCGCTCGTCCTCCACCCGCACAACCCCTACTGCCCCACAGTGCACATGAACGTGCGCTTCTTCATTGCCACGCGCGCTGATGCAGAGCCGGTCTGGTGGTTCGGCGGCGGCATGGACCTGACGCCGTACTACGGGTTCGAAGAGGACGTGCGCCATTTCCATGCGACCTGCAAGGAAGCGCTGGCGCCGTTCGGTGACAGCGTTCATGCACAGTACAAGGCGTGGTGCGACCGCTACTTCCATCTCAAGCACCGCGATGAGGCGCGCGGCGTCGGCGGGATATTCTTCGACGATCTCAACGCGGGGGGTTTTGCGCGCTGTTTCTCGCTCACCCAGGCAGTCGGCGACGCTTTTCTGCCGGCCTACGTGCCGATCGTCGAGCGCCGGCGGGTGCTCGCCTACGGAGAACGTGAGCGCGATTTCCAAGCCTACCGGCGCGGCCGCTACGTCGAGTTCAATCTGGTTTACGATCGCGGCACGCTGTTCGGCCTGCAGTCAGGCGGGCGCACCGAATCGATTCTCATGTCGATGCCGCCGCGCGTCGCCTGGCGCTACGACTGGCATCCCGACCCCGGCACGCCCGAAGCGCAGCTCTACGAAGACTTCCTGCCGCCACGCGACTGGATCTGACGGCGGCCTTCGCTTAAGCCGAAGACCGCCGCGCGCCTTGTATGTCAGGCCTTCGCCGGGTCCGCGCTCTCGTTTTCTTCGACCACCTCCGTGGCGTCCACGATTTCAGGATGAATCGGCAGCAGTGCGGTGGCACTCTTGAGTTGCGCCGCAGTGCGGTAATGCTGTTGTGCTTCGGCCGGGTGACCCATGCGTTCAGCCAATTGCGCCAGGGTCAGATAGGCTTCGGCGGTCGGCGCCTTGGCGACCGAGGCTTCGAGATAGCCCTGCGCCTTGCCCCAGACTTCGTTCTGCATGCACAAGCGGCCGAGCGAAAACAGCAGGCCTGCGTCGTTAGGGCGTGACTGCAACCATTCCTCGGCGCGCGCCAGGCAGGCGCGCGGGTCATCTTCGCTGCAGTATCCATACCAGCGCGCCAGATCGCTTTCCCAATGCGCATCGAGCATTTTCTCGATCACGCGGCGCAGCAAGGCGCCCCGCCCGTTGCCAACAATCAGCGGGGCAGCCTGGCGGACCAACTCGCGGTCGCGCTGATCCTCGGCCGGGATCGCGTTCCAGTAATTGTCGATTGCGTCGGGCTGGCCGTCACGATCGCGCAAGGCCGACAGATGCGCCTGTCGCACGATGCGCGCGATCTGCTCGTCACCGAGCAGACCGTGCTTATGCAGCTGCCGCGCGATGCGGATGACTTCGTCCCAGTCGCCCTTGGCTTGCGCCACGCTCAAGGCGAGACGCAGGGTTGCCAGCGGCCGCCCGTCGCCCCCCTTGAGCTGGTCAATACTGGCCGCCGCCTCGTCGAAGCGATGGCCTTCGATTGCCATTTCCGCTTCGGTCATGACGCGCGCGCCGCGCAAGGTCTTGTCATGCTCCGCAGCATGGCCGAGCCACTGACGATATCGCTCGGTGTCGCCCAGCGCGTGCGCCGAGCGCGCCGCAATCAGTGCCGACACGCCGCTCTCGTCCCCGGCGCGCCACGCTTTTCTGGCGCGTTTGAGCGCCGGGGCGTAGCGCCCTTCGAGTTGCAGCAGCATCGCGTCACGCAGCGCGTCGGCGATCTTGTCCTTGCGGCGACGACGGCGATAAGCAACCACATTGCCGGGCAAACGCACCGTGCCGGACACCAGGCGGATAAGGAAGTACCCGGCCAGCAATACGGCCAGAATACTGACAATGAGCAGGTGCAGGGATATCTGCACGCGATAGGGTGGCACCACGATCAATGCGTAGCCGGTCGTGACATCGACAACAAGCGCCAGCCCGACGGCCAGGGCGAAGAGGGCGATCAGCCAGAGTAATCCACGCATCGCGACTTACTCCTTCGCCGGCGGCGTGGCAGCGGCGTCGCCACCCGCCGCTGAATGAGCCGCGTCCGCCGCAACACCGGTCGCCGCTTCAGCACCGTGCTCGACCATGGTCTCGGCCGAATCCGCCCCACTCGCAGCCGCTGCGGACGATTCGGGTGGTGACGCCTCGGTCGCTTCACTTGTTCCGGGGACCATCGCCGGTGCGGCGTCCGTCGTCGGCTCGGTTTCCGCTGCCGGTTCGGCTTCTGTTGCCGGCTCAGCCTCGGTTGCCGGTTCGGCCTCGGTTGCCGGTTCGGCCTCCGTTGCCGGCTCGGCCTCCGTTGCCGGTTCGGCTTCCGTTGCCGGTTCGGCCTCCGTTGCCGGTTCGGCCTCCGTTGCCGGTTCGGTTTCCGTTGCCGGTTCGGTTTCCGTTGCTGGTTCGGCCTCCGTTGCCGGTTCGGTTTCCGTTGCCGGTGCGGTTTCCGTTGCTGGTTCCGCTGCCGGTTCGGCTTCCATTGCCGGCGCCGCTTCCGTCATCGGCTCGGAGGAAGCCGCCTCAGACGGTGCCGCCTCAGACGGTGCCTCCTCAGGCGCGGCGTCGGGCGCCGCTGCGCCGAGTACGGCGGTCCGGCCGCGCAGCTTGGCGAGCGCATTGAGTGTATCGGTCAGTTCGGGTTGATCAAGCACGATCTCGGCGTTTCGTAGCGCATCGAGCGACGCAAGCGCATCGGACACGCTCGATTGCGTGACGTCGAAGTAGCGCTTGATCCAGTCGATCGCTTGCGTCAAATCATGCTCGAATGTGCGCTGATCCCGCCCCAGCAGTGCAAGCCGGGCGGAGAGCAGGCGAATTTTCAGGTTCTCGCGCAAATAGCTGCTTTGCGCCGGTGTCAGCAGCACGGGATCCGCAGAACCGTCGATGCGCTCGACCCGCACGAGCGTTCGCACTTCTGCCCATAAATCCTTGCCAAGCGCCTTGCCATATTCAAGCGGGTCTTCGATCAGCGCACCCTTTTCCGTCTTTTCCGGCGGCGGGTTCGGCTCGGCTTCATGGGTGAACGCCAGCGGCAAAGCTTCCACCTTGTCCATCAGGCTCTCGAGCTTGAGCGTCAAACCAGTGACGTCCACGCGCGGTGCGGACTTGAGACGATCGATATCGCGTCCGATCGCGCGGCGCAGCGGCATGAGGCGCGGATCGTCGGCGGTGACAATCTTCGCCTCGGCCGCCTGCAGGGCGATCAAACCGGCTTCGATGTTGCCGGCCAGTTCGAGTTGCTGTCCGGCAATATCGATCGCCTGCTCTATTTCGGCAATCAGCCGCTCGTCGCGCGTGCGCGTTATTTCCGCATAAAGGGAATCGAGTGCCGCCGCCTGACCCCGCGCTTCGTCGGTCTTCGCGTCGAGCAGCCCGACGCGCCCTTGCAGCGTCGTTACGGTGTCCTGTACCTGATTGACGCCGGCGCGCGCGGTACGCGCCGCATCATCGCTTTCGGCAAGGCGTCGCGTCAGCTCGTCCTGCGTGGTCGCCAGCGTGTTGCGCATCTCCCACCACTGCCAGCCAAGCACGCCGATGCCGATCAGGCAAAGCACGAGCAGTATGGGCACCGCCAGGTTGCCGCGCCTCTCCTGCGGCTCTTCACGAAACTCGGACGCTGGAGTGGAGTCGGCGCCGGCGTCGATGGCGACGTCGGCATTCGTCTCATTCTGATCTGCGGTGAGGGCCGGTTTGTCTTCGTTCATTTGCTTATCTCGCTCCTCTGACGAAAAAGTGCTGCTCGAGGGCATCGAGCACACCCGCATCGCCCGCCTCTGTTTCGATGACGGTAGTAAACCCTGCTTCGCGCGCCCGCGCGCAGATGCGCGAATGGGGCGCAAAAACGGGAACATCGATCACACGGCACATACCCTCCCCGAGCATGGCCGCCAGGTTGCCGACCCCCTCGCTGCTGGTCAGCACCAGCGCATCGATCGCTGAGCCGCCACGCAACAGCCGATCGGCTCCAGTAGCCGGTATCCGCCGTGCGTAACAGGCAGCATAACGGATCGTTGCCCCCCGCTGCGAGAGTGTAACACCGAGCAGATCACGCCCGCCGTCACCCCGAAAAACGACGATGCGTTTGCCCGCCACTGCATCGCTGGCGAACTCAGGCAAGGCCAGCACGGCCTCGCTGTCGAAGCCGGCGGACGGCGCGATGACATTGGCAAATCCGAGCGCACGCAGCGCCTGCTCGCTGCCCTTGCCGACCGTGGCCACACGCAGATGCGCGGGCCACTCGCGCCGCGCTCGCACCGCCGCGAGGCCGTGCCGCGCCGCATTGGCGCTGACAAAAAACGCCAGGTCGAAACTGTCCAGCGCATCGATCAGCGCCGCCAGTTCGGCAGTCACGGGCTGCGGCACGATTTCGATCACGGGAATTCTGAGCGCCCGCGCGCCGCGCGCTTCGACTGCGGCACATAGCGCATCGGCCTGTTCCGACGGCCGTGTGACGACAATCGTGCGGCCGGCGAGCGGTGCAGCGGGCTGCGTCATTGCGGTGCCATTTCGGCGCGGCTAAAGCGCGGCGAGAATCTCGCCCGCGCCGCCGGCAAGCAACGCGTCGGCCAGCGCCTGGCCTAGCGCCTCTGCCTCGGCCATGTCGCCGCGGCGCTCGGCGCGCACGATGCGGCTCCCGTCGGGCAACGCGACGAAGCCACGCAACCAAAGCTGCTTGCCTTCGGTGACAGCGTAGGCGCCCAGCGGCACTTCGCAGCTCCCGCCGAGCGCGCGAGCCACTGCGCGCTCGGCGCGCACACAGGCGGAGGAGACCGCGTCATTCAGCGGCGCCAGCCAGCGCGCCAGGTCGGTCCGCCCGGCCAATGCCTCGATGCCCAGCGCGCCCTGACCGGCGGAGGGCAGCGACACTTCGGCGCTCATCACATCGCGAATGCGCTCGGCCAGACCGAGACGCATGAGTCCCGCAGCCGCGAGTATGATCGCGTCGTACTGCCCCTGATCGAGTTTGCGCAGCCGCGTATCGAGGTTGCCGCGCAGGCTGGTCACCGCGAGGTAGGGGTAATTGGCGTGCAACTGCGATTCGCGCCGCAGGCTGGAGGTGCCGACTACGGTGCCCGGTGGCATGTCCTCGAGGCTCGCGTACCGGTTCGACACGAAGGCGTCGAGCGGCACCTCCCGGGCGCAGATGGTCAGCAGTGCGAAGGGGTCGCTCATCTCCATCGGCACGTCTTTCATCGAGTGCACGGCGATGTCGGCCCGCTGCTCGAGCAGCGCGGTTTCCAGTTCCTTGACGAACAGCCCTTTCCCGCCGACCTTGGCCAGCGGCCGATCGAGAATCTGGTCGCCGCGCGTAGTCATGCCGAGCAGACTCACGGCGCATGCCGGATAGATCGCTTCGAGACGGGCCTTGACATGCTCGGCCTGCCACAGTGCCAGGCGGCTTTCGCGGGTCGCGATAACGATGCGCTCGGGCGCGCTTGTTTCCAACGGTTTGCTCACGAAAGACGGCTCACTCGACGGCAGAAAAGAAGCATGCGACGGCACCCGGCAGGCAATTTCGCGGAAAAACCATGATTTGAGCCGCGGGCACAGCGGTCGGTCGCGATTCTAGCATGGTGCGCCAGCCGCTATTTTCGATTGGCAATGCCATGATATCGCTTGCCCTGACGACCTCCGACCGTCGCTGGCCGCGACATCCGGCGACGCATGAAAACTCCTGCCAAGAACAGCGCGGCGAGAAGCTTCGATATGCTGAACCTGCTCAACCACGTTTCAGGTCGAAATACTCCGCGGCAATGGTACAGACCACACCGACGAACGGGCCCGACTGTGTATTCGCGCCGCGATCAACGGTATCGCCGCCGGCCTGCGAAACAGCGGCTAACGCTCTGGAAACGTTTTGTTACACACTGACGGCATACTTGCGCTTTTTTGCGACATTTTCCCGCGCGAAACTGCCCATACTTAGAGGCTAACCGTCTTCGGAGAAAGGAGTATGTCAGTCGAAGGCATCGCAATCCTGCTTGCGATTCTTGCCGGCGCGGTGTGGTGGATGCTGCGCCGCGACCGCGGCGATGGCACGGACGATAACGAAGCCACCGGCAGTCCATACCACTGTGTGGCGATCAATCCCGGTGAAGGGCCGTGCCGCACGGCGATCGCACTCAAGGGGCAGCGCTTCCTATCGGATGAAGCGCCGCTGCTGCCACTGGCCAGTTGCGACGTGGCACGCTGCCGCTGTACTTTCGTGCATCACAAGGATCGCCGCCGCTCTGACCGCAGAAATCCCTACAGTGCGCAATCGCATACCTTCGTCGTGCAGGGTGGCGTCGATCGCCGTGGTCGTCGTGGCCGGCGCGACACCGACGGCATGCACATGGCGTAGCGGGCTAACCGTGCCTCATAGACCCAGCAGGCTCTTTACGGCGGGCCACTGACGGCGGCTCACCGGTAATTCTTCCTGTAGCCCCTTGAGGGCAATGAGCCAGCGCCCGTCACCTTCATTGGCCTCACGCCGCACCCCGGCAATCGCGTCACGCGCCACCAGGCAATTTCGGTGAATACGCACGAACCGGTCGGGATAATTTTCTTCCAGGCAGACGAGGGAATCGTCGAGCAGGTATTCGCGCTCGGCGGTGCGCGCGGTAACGTATTTTTGCTCGGCACGCAGGTAGATTACGCGCTCGATTTCGACCAGCAGAATACGTCCGCGCTCGGTAACGCTGAGCGGCTTGTCGGCGCCATTGCCTGATTGCGCCGGATTGCGCAGGCGCCGCACCTTGTCGAGCGCCTCGGCCAGACGGGACGCACGCACCGGCTTGACCAGATAGTCGGCGACTGCGAGATCGAACGCCTGCACGGCGTATTCTTCATAGGCTGTTGTGAAGATCACCACCGGCGGGCTCTCGCGTCCATTGAGCTGCTTGGCAAGACCAACGCCGTCGAGTCCTGGCATGCGAATGTCGGCCAGCACCACGTCGACCGGTTCGGCGTCGAGCAGGCGCAAGGCCTCCTCGCCGTTCGCGGCAAAGCCCGCGATGCGGTTGGGCTGATTGAGACGAACATCGCCCAGCAGATCGCGCAAGCGTGTGCGCGCCGGTGCCTCGTCATCCACAATCAGCACACGCAGTTCCGTTTGCGTCATTTCATTTCACCCTGCGATACGGAAATCGGATCGACACGCTGTAGCGCCCGCCGCGCCGGTCGATCGACATGTCAGCTTCAAGATCGAAAAACAACGCCAGCCGTTCGCGGATATTGGCCTGCGCCATGCGGTTGCCGCGTTGCTCGCGCGGCGTATCGACAATCGGATTGTTCACCTCGATCAACACCTCGTTGCTGCGTCGCGCCACCCGAACATGGATCTTTCCGGGCGTCGATGACGGCTCGATTCCGTGATATACGGCATTTTCGAGCAAAGGTTGAAGCAACAATGGTGGCGCAAGCGCCTGAAGCGGACGATTCTGCAGATCCCACTCGACTTCCAGGCGGTCGCCCAGGCGCAGACGTTCCAGATCGAGATAGCGCTCGCACAACTCGATTTCGCTGTCCAGCGCCACCAGCTCTTTGTGCTCCTTCATCAGCACGCGAATCATGTCCGCCAGTTCCTCGAGCGCGACCTCGGCGCGGCGCGGATCTTCACGCATCACGCCAAGCACGCCGTTGAGGCTGTTGAACAGAAAGTGGGGGCGAATGCGCGCGGTAAGCGCATGGAGGCGCGCTTCGGTGAGCGCTGGTGAAAACAGCCGGCCACGGTGGTCGAAGTAGAACACCACCACCAGCGACGCCAGCAGGCTCCAGGCCACCCAGCGCCACTGCGCGATCCCCGCCGGCGCACCGGCTGCCGGATAGGAAAGCAAACCAGCCAGCACGCCAACCAGCACCACGCCAAACCAGACGTCGCGGACCGACAGCCGGACGAGTAGCGGTTGGAGCAGGTAGAGCATGAGCACCGCGACAAACAACGGCAGCTCGATAAATCCTGCCGTACTCAACAGCGCGGGCCACATTGCCTTGAGGCTATCGACGCGAATCGCCACGGTGAGTACGACGAGGGCGTTAACGACGAGGATGACGCGAAGCATGACGCCGATGTTGCGGAAATTCGGCGCGACCCCGGGGTTGGCGAGTGGGCGTGGCTTTTGACTTATACTCAGACTCGTTTGGCGTGGTGGCGCAGCCATATTCCTATCCGCATGACATCGATGGTCGGCATGCGGATGCAGCCAGCCAACCGCCTCACGCCGGCGCGAAAGACGCGCTCACCCCCGTAAACGTCCCATCAACCCTTCACTAAACGGCTTTTTGCATTATGGCAGATCAATCGACCCCCACGGACGACGCCGGCAAGGCGTGGTCCGGGCGCTTTTCCGAACCGGTTTCCGACCTCGTCATGCGATACACCGCCTCGGTGTTCTTTGACCAGCGCATGGCGGCGCAGGACATCCGCGGCTCGCTCGCGCATGCCAGTATGCTGGCGCGTCAGGGCATCATTAGCGCGCAGGACCACGCCGACATCGAACGCGGGCTGGCGCAGCTGCGGGACGAGATCGAGCGTGGCGAGTTCGCCTGGTCGCTGCGCGACGAGGATGTGCACCTGAACATCGAAAAACGTCTTACGGCGATTATCGGCGACGCCGGCAAGCGATTGCACACCGGACGCAGCCGCAATGACCAGGTCGCCACCGACATCCGCCTGTGGCTGCGCGATGCGATTGACGCGATTCTGCCCTTGCTGGATGATTTTCAGCGCGCCCTGCTCGATCTGGCCGAACAACACGCCGCCACGCCGCTGCCCGGCTTCACGCATCTGCAGGTCGCCCAGCCGGTCACCTTCGGCCACCACCTGATGGCATATTGCGAGATGACCCGGCGCGATGCGGAACGCTTCGCCGACTGCCGCAAACGCGTCAACCACCTGCCCCTCGGCGCCGCCGCGCTCGCTGGCACCTCGTACCCGATCGACCGCGAGTACGTGGCCCGCGAGTTGGGCTTTGACGCACTGTGCGAGAACTCGCTCGACGCCGTGTCCGATCGCGATTTCGCCATCGAATTCTGCGCCGCCTCGTCGCTGCTCATGACCCACCTGTCACGCCTGTCGGAAGAACTGATCCTGTGGATGAGCCCGCGAGTCGGCTTCATCGACCTGGCCGACCGGTTCTGCACCGGCAGCTCGATCATGCCGCAGAAGAAGAATCCAGACGTGCCGGAACTCGTGCGCGGCAAGACCGGCCGCGTCAACGGCAGCCTGATCAGCCTGCTCACGCTCATGAAGGGTCAGCCGCTGGCCTACAACAAGGACAATCAGGAAGACAAGGAGCCGCTTTTCGACACGGCCGATACGGTCATCGACACCCTGCGCATCTACACTGACATGATCCCCGGTATTCGCGTCAAGGCGGAGGCGATGCGCGAAGCGCTGCGCCAGGGGTTTGCCACCGCAACCGACCTGGCCGACTACCTGGTCAAGAAGGGCATGCCTTTCCGCGACGCGCATGAAGTCGTGGCGCGCGCCGTGCGTGCCGCCGAAGCGCGCGACTGCGATCTGCCCGATCTTGCGCTATCCGAGCTGCGCGCATTTTCAACGCTGATCGAGGACGATGTTTATCAGGTGCTGACCGTCGAAGGCGCGCTCGATAGCCGAAACCATATCGGCGGCACGGCACCAGCGCAGGTACGTGCCGCGATCGCACGGGCGCGCGCCCGATTGGGATAGATTTTTCGATGGAGCGCGTCGGCAAGTACGAAATCCGCGCGCTGCTCGGCGAGGGCGCCACCAGCGCGGTGTACCTCGCCTTCGACACCTTTGCCCAACGCGAAGTCGCGCTTAAACGCACCCACCCCGAGGTGCTGCTCGACCCCGACCATGGGCGCTTGTATCGCCATCTCATGCTCAACGAGGCATCGCTCGCCGGCCGCCTCGTGCATCCGCACATCGCCCAGATATATGACGCCGTGGTTGACGGCGGCGAAGGCTATGTAGTGATGGAATACGTGCCTGGCGGCACGCTCGAAGCCTTTTGCCGGGCGGATCGATTACTTCCGTTCGATCGCGTTATCGAAGTCGTCTTCAAGGCAACCCGTGCGCTTGATTACGCCTATCACCAAGGGATCACCCACCGCGACATCAAACCGGCCAACATCCTCGTGGTCAGCCCGGATGCGCAGGACATCAAGGTGTCGGATTTTGGCGCGGCGTTATTTACCGCTGCCGACACCACGCAGGTTTCCGGCGTCGGCTCGCCGGCCTACATGTCGCCACAGCAAGTGCGCGAGATGCCGCTTACGCACCAGACCGACATCTACTCGCTGGGCGTGGTGATGTATCAAATGCTGACCGGGCGGCTGCCCTTCGAGGCGTCGAACAATTACAGCCTGCTTTATCGCATCACCAACGAAGCGCCGACACCGGCCGCACGCGTGCGCCCCGAGGTGCCTGCGGAACTCGACGCCATTGTCCGCCGGGCGATGCAAAAGGAGCTCTCCGACCGCTACCAGACATGGACCGAGTTTTCGCATGACCTCGCCCATGCCTTCCGCAATATTGGGCTGACCGCACGCAAAAGCGCCGTTTCCGACACGCAGAAATTCCAGACTCTGCGCGGACAGCCCTTCTTCCGCGAATTTTCCGACGTCGAAATTTGGGAGGTGGTGCGTTTCTCCGAATGGCGGTTTGCCGAACCCGGCAGCGTCTTGCTCAAGGAAGGCGAACCCGGCAATCACTTCTGCTTCCTCGCCAACGGCGAAGCGCGCGTTACCAAGCGCGGCCGGCTGCTGCACCTGCTCACGCCGGGCGACTGCTTTGGCGAAATGGCCGTATTTTCACGCGGTAGTGGCCTGCGCACCGCCTCGATCGAAGCGAGTACAGAGGTGGAGGTCATCACGGTCCGTGGCCGCTCTCTGCAACGCGCCTCGGATGCCTGCCGGATGCATTTCTACAAGGCGTTCATCGAGGTCCTCGCCGCCCGGCTTTCCATGACCAGCGCGCGCGTTGCCAACACCTGATGACGGCGGCGCACTACGCAATCATTGAGACTGCGCTACGTGACGTAGTCGGAAACGACTGCCGGCTCGACGCACTCGTTCCCGTGGCGGGTGGCAGCATAAACACCTGCTACCGCGTCGAGAGCAACCAGGGCATCTTCTTCGTCAAGTTAGGCGGCGCGAATAGCGGCGACGTTTTCGATGCGGAAGTCGACGGGCTTGACGCCTTGCGCCGCACGAATACCTTTGTAGTGCCCGCCGTCATCGGTATTTCCAGCCGCGACGGCCAAAACTGTCTCATTCTGGAATTCCTCGATTTACAGCCACTGGGCGATCGCGAGACCGGCCGCGCGGCCGGCGAAGCACTCGCCCGCCTACATAGCCATACCGGCCCCCATTTCGGCTGGCACCGCGGCAACTATCTCGGGTGCACACTGCAGACCAACACACCGAATACCGCGTGGCCCCGCTTTCTCGTCGAATGCCGCTTCGCGCCGCTGCTCGCTACAGCTGACGCTAAGGGCTTTCACACGCTGCGCGAGCCCGGAAAACGCCTTCTTGCACGCATTCCTGCGCTGCTCGTCGACCACTCGCCGAGCGCTTCGCTGCTACATGGCGACCTGTGGCATGGCAATATCGGCGCCCTGCCCAACGGCCGGCCGGTTGTGTTCGACCCAGCCGTGAGCTACGGCGACTTAGAGTCCGATCTGGCCATGACCGCCCTGTTCGGCGGCTTCCCCGACAGTTTCTACGCCGCTTATTGCCGC
>CBDULG010000022.1:0-18428 GCA_965367985.1 uncultured Rhodocyclaceae bacterium | reverse complement strand
GACGAATCGCCGCTGACACCCGGTTCGCCGCTGGCTCCCGATGCGCCCTGGGCACCAGTACTGCCCGCCGTGCCTTTGCTGCCGCTGCCGCTGACACCGCTCGCGCTAAGGCCCGTCGATCCGCGTCCGCCGCCGCCTGCGGTCGAGGCCATTGCCCCATATGGCGCGCCGGAAGCGCGCGAAACCGATCGGCCCGCGCGCGCCGAACGTGACCGCTGAGCGCGTGGCGCCGCATGTGCGGGCGAGCCGCCCGACTGAATGTCCGATCTGGCAGCGTCGGCCGGGGTCCGCTCCGCACCGAGTACGGCAAAGCTTCCCGTGTCTTCACCTTGCGCGAGCATGAGGGTGGTACCGGCGTCGAGCATGATCGAATTGTCCGTGGCTTGTGGCGCCGGGCTGCTCGCGAATGGTGATGCTGGCGTGCTGTCGTAGTCGTCGCTGCCGCCATTTCCAGGCGCCTTGTCGTGCAGCAAGAAAAGCACCAGCGCGGCAGTCAGCGGAATCATTAGACCTGTGCCGGCCGCAATGCCAAGCGCCACGCGCTTCTTGTTTGTTCGTTTCACAACCCACCTCGATTCAGGTCAATGCGTTCCAGCCGATCGGGAACGCGCACGGTGAAAGGATAGGGCTGCGTGTCGCGGGACTTAAGCGCTTTACATACCGAACGTGACTTGTGCAGCGCGCGATAACGTGGCGTTCGTGACGCAGTTCCAAATTAGGATGAACGCCGTGTCGGGATTCACGGGCGTGACAAGCGGACTTGTATGATTAATTACACCGTGGTCCGTCGCATCATGGCCAGACAGCGGTGCCACCGGCGCACGTGGCCGCCGCGCCGCGTGTGCGGACTCGCGATCAGCGGATGACGCGCCCGGCGATCGTCGACAGCAGGGTTCGATTCAGGCGTTCTTGCCCTTCTGCCAAAGCACGTCGCCGTGGCCGTCGACCCTGTTCAGATGGCGGCCGAGTACAAACAACAAGTCGGAAAGCCGGTTGAGATACTGCCGCGGACCGTCGTTCACGGCCTCTTCCAGCGCAAGCCCGACCAGCATGCGTTCGGCGCGACGGCACACGGTTCGGCACAGATGTGCCTGCGCCGCTGCCCGGGAGCCACCGGGAAGAATGAAGTCCTTCAGCGGTGCAAGCGATTCATTCCAGCCATCGAGCGCGGTTTCGAGCTTCTCCACCTGTTTGCTGGAAATCATGCTCATTCCCGGAATGCACACCTCGCCGCCAAGATCGAACAGATCATGCTGCACGTCGACCAGCATCGCGCGCACATCGTCCGGAAGCGTTTCATTGAGCAAAATGCCAATGCAGGCATTGAGTTCGTCGACTTCGCCGAGCGAGTGAATGCGCAGGCTGTTCTTCGAGACGCGGTTGCCGTCGCCGAGGCCGGTGGTGCCGGCGTCGCCGGTGCGGGTGTAGATCTTGGAGAGACGGTGTCCCATGGTCGCGCCTTTTTCGAAGAATGAATTAACACTTCGATTGTAGCGGGGAGACAGCCGCGACGCCCGGCGAGCGCTTACCTGTGCTTACAACCTGTGAGTGCACGCTTTACATTCGGGCGGCGTTGTTGAAGGTGTGGGCCCCATTCACACAAGACGACAAGGAGTCTGATCATGAAAAGACTGATAACGTTTGGAGCGCTGATTGCTGCGTGCACGCTGGCTGTGCCGGCAATGGCCGAGCGCGGCGGCGATCGCAGCGAAGCGCGGCAGGATCGTCAGCAGCATCGAATCGAGCGCGGAATTCGTTCCGGCGATCTTACCCGTCCGGAGGCGCGCAGGCTGTGGCGCGGGCAGGATCGCATCGATCGCATGCAACGCCATGCGCGGGCTGACGGGCGAGTGAGCCGCCACGAGGCAAAACGCATCCATCGCGAAGTCAGACGACAGAATCAACGTATCTACCGCGAACGACACGACAACCAGCGTTGGCGTGCGGCGCGTCACCGCGGTAACGATCGCGGCTGGAATCGCGGCCACTACCGGGGGCCGGCTTACGGTTACCGAGACCACCGCCCGGTCGTTCGTCACGCGCCGGTGCCGCGAAGAGTCTATGTCGACCCGGACCCGCGCATTTCGGTGATTCTGAACTGGCCGTGAAACCCGCTACGGGCCGGCTTCCCGATGCGGAAGCCGGCCCGGGCGCGTGCGGCGCCATGCTAGACTGAAGGCTTTGAATTTGCAGCGGCTTTGGCCGCCATTCATTGAAAGCCAAACACATGAAAAGCGCCCAGATTCGCCGCACGTTCCTTGAATTTTTTCGCTCCAAAGGGCATGAAATCGTCGCATCCAGCTCACTGGTGCCACACGATGACCCGACCCTGTTGTTTACCAATGCGGGAATGAATCAGTTCAAGGACGTATTCCTTGGTTTCGACAAACGTCCTTATTCGCGCGCGACCACATCGCAGAAGTGTGTGCGTGCCGGTGGCAAGCACAACGACCTCGAAAACGTTGGCTACACGGCGCGGCATCACACCTTTTTCGAGATGCTGGGCAATTTCAGTTTTGGCGACTACTTCAAGCGCGACGCGATTCTCTACGCGTGGGAACTGCTTACCGGAACGTTCGGTTTGCCTGCGGACAAACTATGGGTCACGGTGTATGCCGAAGACGACGAAGCCTTCGACATCTGGGCCACTGAAGTGGGTGTGCCGGCCGAGCGCATCATCCGCATCGGCGACAACAAGGGTGCGCGCTACGCGTCCGACAACTTCTGGATGATGGGCGATACCGGCCCCTGCGGTCCGTGCACTGAAATCTTCTTCGACCACGGGCCGGAGATCCCCGGCGGGCCGCCGGGCAGCCCCGACGAAGATGGCGACCGCTACATCGAAATCTGGAACAACGTGTTCATGCAGTTCAACCGCGACGAGCAGGGCACGATGCACCCGTTGCCCAAGCCGTCGGTCGACACCGGCATGGGGTTGGAGCGCATCGCCGCGGTGCTGCAGGGCGTGCATTCGAACTACGAGATCGACCTGTTCCGCAATTTGATCGCAGCCGCCGCGCGGGCACTCGGCGAGAAGGACATGGACAGCCCGTCGCTCAAGGTCGTTGCCGATCACATCCGCGCCTGCGCGTTTCTGGTGGCCGACGGGATCATCCCCGGCAACGAGGGGCGCGGCTATGTGCTGCGCCGGATCATCCGCCGCGCCATTCGTCATGGCTACAAACTCGGTGCGCGCGCGCCGTTCTTCCACACGCTGGTCCTCGATCTGGCGCGCGAGATGGGCGAAGCCTATCCGCAGTTGATCGACGATCAGGCGCGCATTACCGACATGCTGCAACAGGAAGAACGGCGGTTTTTCGAAACCATCGAGCACGGCATGACCATGCTCGAGGGCGAACTTAATGCAATGGTGGCCAACGGCGGCAACCTGTTCGACGGCGAAACCGCGTTCAGGCTGCACGACACCTATGGTTTTCCTCTCGACCTGACGGCCGACGTATGCCGCGAGCGCGGCGTGACGGTTGACGCCGAAGCGTTCGACAGCGCGATGGCCCGGCAAAAATCGCAAGCGCGTGCAGCCGGGAAATTCAAGATGGCGCTCGGCCTCGAGTACGACGGCGTCAAGACGCAGTTTCATGGTTACGACACGCTTTCGCATGAAGGGCGCATTACCGCGATCTACCGCGACGGCGCGGCGGTCGATCGTTTGCTGCCGGGCGAGCGCGGCGTTGTCGTACTCGATCACACCCCGTTCTATGCCGAATCCGGCGGACAGGTGGGTGATCGCGGCGAATTGAGCAAGGGCGGTGCATGCCTCACGCTGTTTCAGGTTGCCGATACGCAAAAAATCCAGGCTGACGTGTTCGGTCATCACGGTGTGCTGGTCAATGGCGAGCTGGCGGTCAGCGATGTTGTTGCTGCCGAGGTCGACGCTGCCGCGCGTGCTGCCACGGTGCGCAATCACTCAGCCACGCATCTCATGCACAAGGCGCTGCGCGAAGTCTTAGGCAGCCACGTGCAGCAGAAAGGCTCACTCGTAGACGCTGACAAGACGCGCTTCGATTTCGCGCACAACCAGCCCATGCGGGTGGAAGAAATACGTGAAGTGGAGCGCCGCGTGAATCGGGAAATTCTGGCCAATGCGGAGACCGATGCGCGCGTCATGGCGCTGGAGGACGCTCAGAAAGCCGGCGCGATGATGCTGTTCGGTGAGAAGTATGGCGACGAAGTGCGCGTGCTCAGCATCGGCAGCTCGAAGGAATTGTGTGGTGGCACACATGTGACACGCACCGGCGACATTGGGTTGTTCAAGATCGTCTCTGAAGGCGGTGTGGCGGCCGGCGTGCGCCGCATCGAGGCGGTGACGGGCGAAGGCGCGGTGGCGTGGGTGCAGGCGCAACAGGCGCTGCTCGACGCGGCATCGGCATCGGTGCGTACGCCGGCCGCCGAGCTGCCCGAGCGTATCGGCCAGATGCAGGACAACGTAAGAGCCCTGGAACGCGAGCTGACGCGTCTCAAATCGCAACTCGCGTCGAGTGCCGGCGACGACCTGGCAAGTACGGCGGTGGATGTCAAGGGCGTCAAAGTGCTAACGGCGACGCTCGACGGCGCCGATGTCAAGGCGCTGCGCGAAACCATGGACAAGCTCAAGGACAAGCTGGGCAGCGCGGCGATCGTGCTGGCCACGGCTGGCGACGGCCGGGTGACGCTGATTGCCGGCGTGACCAAGGATCTCACCGCCAAGGTCAAGGCGGGGGAGTTGGTCAATGTCGTTGCGCAGCAGGTCGGCGGCAAGGGCGGCGGCCGCGCCGACATGGCCCAAGCGGGTGGCTCGCAGCCCGAGAACCTGCCCGCCGCGCTCGAGAGCGTGACGTCGTGGGTCGAGCGTCTGCTCTGACGGGTCAGCGTGCGTTTTGATCCTGATCAGTGGCGCTATTGCCCGCGCTGTGGCGGCGCGCTGGCCGATGCGCAACTGGGCGGATTGCCGCGGCGCGTCTGTCCCGTCGAGGCATGCGAATTCATCGCATGGGGCAATCCCGTGCCGGTTGTGGCTGCGCTGATCGAGTGCATCGACCGGGACGGACAGATGCTGCTGGCTCGAAACAGCGCGTGGCCGGAGGGCAAGTTCGCCTTGGTGACGGGGTTTCTGGAGCGCGACGAAGCGCCTCGAGATGCCGTGGCGCGTGAGGTCGCCGAAGAAACGGGGCTTACGGTCGAGGCGGTGCACTGGATCGGCAACTATGGGTTCGCGGATGCCAACCAGGTGCTGCTCGTCTATCATGTTCAGGCCCGCGGCGAGATCGTGCTCAATGAGGAGCTGGCGGAGACCCGGTTGATCCCCAAGGAAAAGCTCAAGGGATGGGAGCGTGGCACGGGCTATGCGGTGCTCGACTGGCTGCGGGCGCGCGGTTTGGGCTAACGGAAGCCCGCAGCAGGCGCGGCGTCACGGGTGACGCGCCGTGGGTATGACTACAGAAACGACGCTGCCTCGGCCTTGAGTGATTCGATCGTCGCGATGTTATCCAGCACACCATCGAGCGGTATGTTCAGTGCATCCATGACGCCTTCGGGCAGTCCCGCGGCGATCGCATCGTCGCTGTCGCCGCGCGCGTGATCGAGGGCAATCTGCGCCGCCAGCATGACGACGCGTGCGCAATCGTTGGCCTCGTCGTGTGTCGGCTCGGCATACCAGCGAAGCGCCGTGGCGATGTCATCGGGAAAGTTCCAGTGGCGGGCAAGACGTTCGCCCGCCTCGGCGTGCGTCACGCGCAACACGGTGCGCTCGATCGCAGCGCGTTCGCCAATGGTTATGTCGTTGCAGTTGCGCGCCACCTTTGCCGCCTCATCGGGAAATCCGGCATGCAGCAACAACACACCAATGCGATGCATGAGGCCGGCGGTGTAAGCGACCTCGCAATTGACCCGGCCGGTTTTTCGAGCGATCTGACGGGCCAGGCCGGCCACCACCAACGCGTTGCTCCAGAAGGCGCTCAGGTCGAGATTGGGTACCGCCTTGAACGCGCCGGTGACACCCGTGGCAATGATCAGGGTGCGCAGCGTATCGAGTCCGACGATGGCGATGGCATCGTCGATGGCGCCGATGGTGCGCCGTGCGCCATAGTGGCTGCTGTTGGCGAGCCGTAGGACGCGCGCGCTCAGACTTGGATCGTGGCGCAGTTTTGCGGCGATGTCACTCAGGTCTGCGTTGTCGTCGCCGAGGCTCTGAATGAGTTCGGATACGACCCGTGGCAGGCTGGGGAGTTGGGGGACATTGTCAAACAGGTCGTCGAGCACGGCAGACATCGGTGAAGCTCCGTGTGGCTATCTCACCGGATTACGGCAGATTCCGCACGCGGCTTGAGCGCGTCTTGCGATGCCTCAGAAGGGTAGCGACACGCCCGGCCACACCGCTTCTATGGCATTGCGAAAGTCCGTCTGGATGCGCTCGAGCGCCTCGTCCGAGTCGGCTTCGAAGCGCAGCACCACGACCGGCGTGGTATTCGACGGCCGTGCGAGTCCAAAACCGTCGGCGTACTCGACGCGCACGCCGTCGAGCGTGATGATCTCTTCGGCGTTGTCGAACTGGGCGTGATCCTTGAGCCGGCGAACCAGGTCGAAAGGTTCGCCTTCGGCCATTTTCAGGTTCAGCTCGGGCGTGCTGGTGGCGTCGGGCAGGGCGGTGAGGGCGGCGTTGGCGTCGGGCCGCGCCGAAAGGATTTCCAGCAGCCGGGCACCAGCGTACATTCCATCGTCGAAGCCGTACCAGCGTTCCTTGAAAAACATGTGGCCGCTCATTTCGCCGGCCAGCGGCGCGCCCGTTTCCTTGAGTTTCGCCTTGACCAATGCATGGCCGGTGTTCCACATCACCGGTTCGCCACCATGATCTCGAATCCAGCCTGCCAGATTGCGTGTGCATTTGACGTCGTAGATGATCTGGCCGCCGGGAACACGCGACAGCACGTCTTCGGCGAACAGCATCAGCTGGCGGTCGGGATAAATGATCTGCCCGTCTTTGGTGACCACGCCAAGGCGGTCACCATCGCCGTCGAAAGCCAGCCCGAGTTCGGCGTCGGACTCGCGCAGCACACGAATGACGTCCTGCAGATTCTCCGGTTTGGACGGATCCGGGTGGTGATTGGGGAAGTGACCATCGACCTCGCAGAAAAGCTCGGTCACCTGGCATCCCAGGCGGCGAAACAAGGCTGGCGCAATCGCGCCGGCAACGCCATTGCCGCAGTCGACCACGATCTTCATGGGCCGTTCGAGGCGCACGTCGCTGACGATCCGGTCGAGGTAATCGTCGATTATGCTGGCCTGGGAAACGGTGCCTTCGCCATGTTCGAAGTCCCGTTTTTCGACGCGTGTGCGTAGTGCTTGAATCTGCTCACCGAACAGCGTTTCTCCGCCCAGCACCATCTTGAACCCGTTGTAGTCCGGGGGGTTGTGGCTGCCGGTGACGCTGACGCATGAATCCGTGCCCAGGTGGAAGGCGGCAAAATATGACAAAGGGGTCGGTACGCAGCCGATGTCGATGACATCGACGCCAGCGGCACAGATTCCCTCGGCCAGGGCTTCTGCGAGGGCCGGACCTGACAGGCGGCCGTCGCGCCCGATGGCGATCGACCTCTGCTTGCGGGCGCGCGCTTCCGAGCCGAGCGCATGACCGATGTCGCGCGCGATGCCCGGGTCGAGTGTCTTGTCGATAATGCCGCGGATGTCGTAGGCCTTGAAGATTTCGGGAGCAAGTTGCATGGGTGGGGTCTCGTGTTTTCGGCGTGATGGAGCAACTACTTGGTGGAATGCGTGCCACTGCGGCGATTGCCGGGTAGCGTCTGGATGTCAGCGAAGAAGCGCATCAATCGCTCGGCCAGCCAGTCGATGTGCCCGGGGAAGCGGCCGGTGAGAAAGCCGACGTGGCCGCCGTCAGCGGGGAATTCCATCGTCACGCTCGAGGCGCACTGATCGTTCCGCGGCAATGCGGCTGCGGGAACGAAGGGGTCGTTGCGCGCGTTGAGCAGTAGGGTGGGCGTGGCAATTGACTTGAGCCAGGGCCGGCTCGAGGCGCGTCGCCAATAGTCGAGCACGCCGTCGAATCCGTGCACCGGCGCGGTGAACGCGTCGTCGAACGCATAGAGCGTGCGTGCACTGCGAATCCGGCCGGCGTCCAGCGGTGCGGCGTGAAGTGCGATCTTCGCCAACGCCTTGGCTTTGAGCGTGCGCAAGAATCTGGCGGCGTAAACGCGGTTGAAGCCTTTGCCGAGTGCAAGGCCGGAAACTTCGAGATCGAGCGGCGGGCAAATTGCCGCAGCGGCGGTGATACGCTGGCCCGCGGCCTCGCCGGTTTCACCCAGCCATTTGAGCAAGGCATTGCCACCCAGCGAGACCCCGGCAGCAAAGACCGGCGCCGGGTGATGGCGCGTGGCAATGCGTTCGAGTATCCAGTCGATTTCTGCGCTGTCGCCCGAGTGGTAGGCGCGAAGCCGCCTGTTCGGGGTGCCCGAGCATCCGCGGAAATTGGGTACCACACCGTTCCAGCCCGCCGCTTCGAGCGCTTTCATGGCGGCGCGTGCGTAGTGTGAGCCGCTGCATCCCTCGAGGCCGTGAAAAAGCACTACCAGCGGCGCACCGGGGCGCAGCGGTAACCAGTCGGTATCGATGAAATCGCCGTCCGGCGTATCCCAGCGTTCGCGCGTGTAAGCGGGCACCTCGGGCGCGCGGGCGACCGGCCAGATCGTCTGCAGGTGTCCGCCGGGCAGCCAGAGCGGGGCGCGGTAGGGCGCCATCGATCGTCAGTGAACGATGCGGGCGACATCGTCGCCGCCGGCGTCGTCGCGCTGGGGCGTGGGCGAGGCATGATGCGCAACCATGCGCCAGCCGACCGCGCCGCGCGAAAACACGTTGGTGGCGACGATCGGCGAATAGAGTTCATCGTTGCCTTCCACGTGCATGTGCTGCAACACGTTGTGCACGGCGATCATCGAGCCGCTGGCCACGATGGGCTGCGTGATGTTGACCTGGAAACGCGTGCCACTTTCGAACAACTGCTGCCAGGCGTGGCGCACCGCAGCGAGGCCGACGACGCGTGGCGCGCCCGGATGCACGCACAAGACCTCTTCGTCTTCCGACCACACCGCCATCATCGCCTCGATGTCGGCGCGCACGAGCGCATCATAAAACGCGTCTTGCGCCTCTTGCGGCGTGGTGAAGGTGAGCGGCTTCATGTGCGGACACCGGCTGGGCGTGGAGTGCCGCCCGCTCAGTGATGGCCGCTGGGCCGCTCACCGGTGTAAACGTAGTGAGTGCTGCAATACGGGCACATCGCTTTTCCTTCGGTCAGTATGTCGAGGAATACGCGCGGGTGCCGCGCCCACAATGGCGCGCCGGGACGCGGGCAATGCAAGGGCAGATCCTTGGCAGTGATTTCGACGGGTACTGTCTTGTCCTGATTCTCAATCATGCGGTGGTCTCTCGCGTTTCAGATGTAAGCAAGCCAGTGGTCGTATTGATCGGCGCGCCCGTTGACGATGTCAAAGAAGCGCGACTGGATCTTTTCGGTGACCGGGCCACGTTTGCCCTCACCGATGACGCGCCGGTCGAGTTCGCGGATCGGGGTGACTTCTGCCGCCGTTCCGGTGAAGAAGGCTTCGTCGCAGATGTAGATGTCGTCACGCGTCAGGCGGCGCGAATGCACTTCGAGGCCGAATTCGCGTGCGATCTGGATGACCGAGTCGCGGGTGATGCCGGTGAGTGCCGAGGCGATTTCCGGCTCGTAGATCTTGCCGTCCTTGATCACGAACAGATTCTCGCCGGCACCTTCGGCGACGAAACCATTCACGTCGAGCAACAGCGCTTCGTCGTAGCCTTCGTCGAGCGCCTCACGATTGGCAAGGATCGAGTTTGCATAGGTACTGGCCACCTTGGCGCGCGGCATCGTGGCATTGACGTGGGCGCGCACATAGGACGATGTGCGCACGCGAATGCCCTTTTCGAGCCCCTCTTCACCCAGGTAGGCGCCCCACGGCCATGCGGCAACGGCGACATGGACGGTCATACCCTTGGTGGAAATGCCCATCTTCTCGGAACCATAGTAGGCGATGGGGCGCAGGTAGCATGATTCGAGCTTGTTCTGGCGCACCACCTCGAGTTGCGCCTCCATGAGCTGTTCGGCCGAATACGGCAGCGTCATGTGATAGATCTTGCCCGAGTTGATCAGGCGCCGGGTGTGTTCGCGCAGGCGGAAAATCGCCGTGCCTTTTGCCGTCTTGTAGGCACGCACGCCTTCGAAGACCGCAAGTCCGTAGTGCAGCGAGTGGGTGAGTACGTGGGTCGTGGCGTCGCGCCACGGCACCATTTTTCCGTCGAACCAGATGAATCCGTCGCGATCGGCCATGGACATGAAGAAGTCTCCCGCAATTGTTGATGGTCTTTTCTTACGCGCCCTGCGCAGGCCGGTGCGCCAAATCGCTCAATTCTAGCGCAAGTTCAGCGCGCTTGACGGCGCGAGCGAAAGCGCCGATCGACCGGCCCGCGCGTGCCAAGCCCGCGCGTGCCAAAGAACGGCCGGCCGGATCGAGGGCAGGCTAGAATGTTCCCATTTGACGGACACAGGTGCCGATGGGACGCCCCTGGAAACCGAACGTGACCGTGGCCGCCGTGGTGGCGCGCGAAGACCGCTTCCTGCTGGTCGAGGAAGAGACCGTAGACGGACTGCGGTTCAATCAGCCGGCGGGGCATCTCGAGCCGAACGAATCGCTCGTCGACGCGGCGGCACGTGAAACACTCGAAGAGACGGCGCATCCCTTCGCACCGGGTTGGCTGGTCGGCATCTATCAGTGGTCGCGGCCGGATGGCGAAATCACCTATCTGCGTTTTGCCTTCGGTGGCCAAGCGGGTGAGTGCGTCGCCGGTCGGGCGCTCGACACAGGGATCATTCGTGCACTGTGGCTGACCCGGGAGGAGATCGTGGCCTGCCGGCCGCGTCACCGCAGTCCCCTCGTGCTGCAGTGTGTCGACGACTATTTGAGCGGTCGTCGCGTGCCGCTCGATGTGCTGCGCCACTACGATAAATGACGTTTCGTACACTCGTGGTATTCGCGCTTTCCTGCCTTTGCATGCCTGCGCACGGCACCGGCGGGAATTTCACCGAAGTGCCGATCTGTTTCAACTACGGCTGCCTGTCAGAAGCGCGCGTGCGTTTCAGCGCACTGTTTTTGGACTACGTGGTAGGCACGCTGCTCGAGGCGCGCGACGCGGCGGATGAACGCGCGCGCCTGGCCCGCGCCGTTGGTCTGCTGTACCGCGAAGCCGGCCGCCAGTCGCCGATCGATGCCGATCGCGCGGGCGACTATCTCGACGACGGCGTGTTCGGCAAAATGGATTGTATCGATCACGCCACCTCGACCACGCGGCTGCTCAAGGTGCTCGAAGCGCGCGGCGCACTGAGATATCACACGGTGAAGGCACAGCGGCGGCGGACCACCTTCATCCTTTTTCAGCATTTCTCGGCGGTGGTCGAGGAGCGCGTACCCGAAGGTGACGGATCACCAGGCGCGCAGTTCGTCATCGACAGTTGGTTCGGTGAACACGGAGAGCCGGCGGTGGTGCTGCCGTTGGCCGATTGGCTAGATGGAGACGGACCCAATGTCCAGTAAGCAGGATTCGAAGGGTATGAAAGTGGTGGTGGGCATGTCGGGTGGCGTCGATTCGTCGGTGGCGGCAATGCGGCTCAAACAGCAAGGCTACGATGTCGTCGGCCTGTTCATGAAGAACTGGGAAGACGATGACGACGATGAATACTGCTCCACGCGGCAGGATCTGGTTGATGTTGCCTCGGTGTGTGACGTGCTCCGCATCGAGCTGGAGGTGGTCAATTTTTCATCCGAATACAAGGATCGCGTGTTCGCAAGCTTCCTCGAGGAATACGAGGCCGGACGTACCCCCAATCCGGACGTCCTGTGCAATTCAGAAATCAAGTTCCGCTGTTTTCTGGACCATGCGCTGACGCTCGGCGCGGACCGGATTGCCACCGGTCACTACGCGCGGGTGCGCGAATGGCAAAGCGATGGACGCAGCGAATTCCAGTTGCTCAAGGCCGAAGACGGTACCAAGGATCAAAGCTACTTTCTCTATCGCCTCGACCAGGCACAGTTGTCGCAGACGCTATTTCCTCTGGGCGATCTGTACAAGCGCGATGTGCGCAAAATGGCCGAGGCGGCGGGGTTGCATGTGCACGACAAGAAAGATTCGACCGGCATCTGCTTCATCGGCGAACGCCCGTTCCGCGAATTCCTCGGCCGCTACCTGCCGGCCCGACCTGGCGAGATCCGTTCGCTCGACGATGACCGCTCACTTGGCGAACATCAGGGCTTGATGTACCACACCATCGGCCAGCGCAAGGGGCTGATGATCGGTGGTATCAGGGGTAATCAGGACGAGGCTGGCGAGCACGACGCCTGGTATGTAGCGCGCAAGGACATGGCGGCGAACGTGCTCTACGTCGTTCAGGGGCACGATCATCCGGCGCTGCTGCGCGACCGGCTCGACGCGGTGGATCTGAACTGGATCGCCGGCCGCGATCCGCACACCAACTGGGTGTACACCGCCAAACCGCGCTACCGCACGCCGGATCAGCCGTGTGAAATCGACCGCATTGCCGAGGGCCGCGCGCAGATCGCATTTGCCGAGCCGCAATGGGCGATAACGCCTGGGCAGAGCGTCGTGGTGTATGAATCCAGAGTGTGCCTGGGCGGCGGCATCATCGCCTGATGTGGCCGCGCTTTGTGCGCGCCGCCGGTTTTTTCAGGCCGCCCAGATCTTCGCCGATTGCGATTGACCGCTGTCCATTCCGGTCCAGCGCAAACGGTAGGCATCGCAGCGTTTGACGAAACTCTCGGTGCTTGTCGGCATGGGCACGCGGGCGCGCACGATGTAAGTGACCAGATCGGTGCCGCGCGACAGCAGTTCGAGCCCTGCCTCGGCCATGCGCACCTGCGTGCGTGCGGGGCGCGCCGGAAGCTTCGGTTCGAAATACGCCAGTTTTTCGCCGGCAAAGACAAAGGCCGGCCAGATGTCGAAGATTGCCGGATCGGTGCGCAGGGTCTCGCATTTTTCGCGCCCCGCCTGCGCATAGCTGCGCACCAGCGCCTCGATGCCTTCGAAGGTCGGGTTGCCGGCAAATGCGCCAACGATGGCGTGGGCGATGAGATTGATGTCGCGCATGGTCTGCGCGATCTTGATGTAGCGGCTTTCGTAAAACGCTTCGATGGGGATCGAGAACGCGCGGAAGGGTTCGCCCCACAATTCGTCGATACCTTCCTCGCCGCTCAGATGATTGACCAGTTTGCCCAGTTCGAGCGCCTGCTGCAGGCAATGGCCGCATTGACGCATGAGCGGGTTGTCCTGGTCGATTTCAACGCCCATCTCCTGCAGTTCGACCACCTTGGTGAAGATGTCCGCCGCGCGGTTGAACAGCGCGCCGGCGAGCATACAGCCCTTGATGCGTTGCAGGCCGGGGTCGGTCTCCGCTTCGTAGGCAGCGCGCGCCGTATCGAGGCGGCGGCCGGGAATGTTGATGCCGTGTTCGACATGGTTGAACAGGCGCCGGGTGAGCGCCTGAATCAGGTTCTTCTTGGCCGTCAGCGTATCTTCTGGTGGATCGTAAACCTTGATCCAGTAGCCGTCGTAATGCACGCGCAGGCGGCCTTCGATGATGCGCCGTGCGCCTTCAGCGGGTTTGTCGTCCATATTCGAGTCACCGGGCCGCACAAGGCGGTTTCGCAGTCAGTGAATTAACGTAAGAGTCTAGTCCAAACGGCGTAGTCATGCTGTCACTTTCCGGGTTTGACCAGCCCGCGCTGACGACGTTTGCGCATCACGTTAAGCCGCCAGATACCGAGCGTCAGTCCGTAGCCGAGAATGGCCGCACTCGACGCCATGAGCGTCATCCCCAGCAGCAAGGGCTGGCCGACGCCGTCGAACCATTGCACGAGTTGATCAAACCACATCGCCGAGCCTTCGACGACCGGTGGTTGCGCGGCATCGGGCGTCGGCTGCACGCCGAGCAGGCGCGCGCCGAGGCGGTACGCGAAGTAGTATATCGGTGCATAGGTGAACGGGTTGCTGATCAGCGTACTGAGCGCCGCGACCAGCAGATTGGCGCGCAGGGCGAGCGATGCGATCACCGCCGCCGGGATCTGCGCAACCGGAATCATCAGGCCGAAAAAGGCGCCGATCGCCACTGCTTTGGCCACGGTGTGGCGGTTGAGGCGCCACAGCGAGGGATCATGCAGGCGCGGTCCGAGCCAGCGCAACATGCGATGCTGCTTGATACTCTCGCGGGTCGGGATAAAGCGCTTTATCATCAGTGGCTTGCGGCGTCGGCGAGACGCACCGGAAAGTCTCCGATGCGCCGGATATCTGGGCTAAATATGGCGTGTGCTCGATGTGAATTCAAGTGCGAAAGTCGCATGTGAGGATGGCGATTTTCGCAGCGCGGAGCGCCTCCGCCGGCGGCAGCGTAGCCGCACTTCAAGCACGATAGTAGCGGAAAAACAAACCCCGCCGCGGCCGCGACACAAAAGGCTAAAAGCACTGCCTGCAGGCCGAATGGCGCCCGTATTTTGCAGCGTGGCGCCGCGCCATCCGCAGCGGGCAGGCGCCTAGACCAGACCGGGCGGCACCACGGCGCGCAGCACCGTTTGCGCCGCGCCGAACCGTTCGCGCCGGGTCAGCCACCAGAGGGCGCCTTTCTTGATCGACCACGACGCTTCTTTGCCCGACAGCAGCAATGCCGCCACTTCGCCGAGCGTCGGCTGGTGGCCCACGACGAGCACCGCGCCGTGCGCGTCGGGCCAGCCCGTGGCGGCCAGTATGTCGGCGGCGCCCTGCGACGGTCCAAGCGCATCGACGATCTCGAAGGCGTTGCTGAACGCCGCGGCGGTTTGACGCGCGCGTACTGCCGGACTGGACAACAAGCGCATTTGCGCCGGAGCGTGGGTGTCGAGCCAGGCGGCCATCTTGCGCGACTGTTCGCGCCCGCGCGCGGTCAGTTCGCGGGATAAATCGGGGGTGCCGTCAACGGCTTCGGCGTGGCGCCACAGCAACAGATCCATCACATGCCTCAACGCGTTCGTTTCAGTGCTTGGTGGGTTTGCGTGCGCGGCGTGGCTTTTTCCACGGCGCCTTATGCCACAGCGCAGCCTCCACATCGAGCAGCAACCGCCGGCGCACCCGCGCACACTGCGGGGTGTGCCAGCCCAGCACGAAGTGTACCGCATTGCCCAGCGCCGGATTCGTGTCGAGCCAGTCGAGCATTTGCGTTTGCGCGATGTCGAGGTCGTTCACATAGCCAAGCTGATCCTGTGCCCGGCTCAACGCGGTGCCGTAGGGCTTGAGCGCTCTGGCGTCGAACAGGGGCTCGAAGAATTGGACCGCGTAGCGCAACTGTTTGAGGCTGACCCGCAGTTCATGCAGATTGGTCGGCGTCAGTTGGCGCGCGGCATTGAAGCGTTTGCGGGCGCGCTTGCGCAGGGCATCCAGTTGCAGTTGTGCGAATGCGGTCAGGCTGGCAGCGGTGTCGAGCGCGTCGCCGCTGAGCGCGGTCAGATCGGCGGCGAACTCGAGCATGCGCCACCCTACGCCCGGCTGCGTCAGGCGTGCGCGGACATGCTCGCGCGCCGTGTCGCGTTGCGCCACGGCGTGCGCTCTCAGCGCATCGAGCAGCGTGGGCGACATCAGCACCCCAGGTTCGATCGGCGCTAGAACGTCGTGCACGAGTACATCGAAATTGCGCGCCTCGCCCGTATGGCTGGCGGTGTCGCGCAAGATTTCCTGCCAGCGGTTGACGAAGGCATTCGGCAGCGCAGGGTCGAACAGCTTGATCAGCGAACGCAGGCGCCGCAACGCGACGCGCATCTGGTGAATGTATTCGGGATCGTCTTGCTCGCAGGCCGTCAGCGCGTTGGTCTGCCACTGATGCAGACAATCGCCGGCCAGCAGGCGGAACGCCTCGAGTGGCGAGTGGTGCGCCTGCAGCGGTGATTTCCCGGCGCGTACCGGCGCTTCGGCGGTTTCGGTAAACAAGCGGTAACCGCGTTCGGCCTTGCTCACATCGGCGGGGATCAGCGGCAAGTCGGATGCCAGTTGGCTGGCCAGCGCGATCAGCGCAGCGGGGCGGCCGCGTACCAGCTCGAGTTCCACTTCGCAAATTGCCGCCGCGCGTGCGCCGGCGTCGATCGTGCCGGTGTCGATCACCAGCAAGATCTCGACCTCCGGCGCGGGCGTCGCACGCCAGCTTTCACGGCGGAAGCGGGTCGTGAAAACCGGAACCAGCTCGTCGGCGAGTGCGCGCAGGCGGTCGGCGAGATCGGCATCGTCGATGGCCGAGAAATCGAAGCGGCCAGCAAATGGCTGCTCCCATTCGGGGCGCGATGACAGGCCGCCGCTCGAGCCCGCTTCACACTTCACCGTTTGCAGCATCTGGCGGCCCTGCTTGCGCGTGCGAAGCGCGATCTTGCGCGCATGCAGTTTCAGATCGGCGGTATCGAAGTAGGTATTAACGAGCGTCTGCGCATTGCCGCATTTTTCTGCCGCCGCGAGGAGGGGATGCCGGCGAAGCGCAGCCACTGCGGTCTTCGGCAATGCCAGCTTGAGTTCGATTTCCTTGCCCATGGGTCCCAAGTCTATTTCAGTTTTATTGCAGATTCGCGTCACGGCGCGGCGTCATGCGCGTCGTGCTCGTGCGGCGTCGTGCGTCGGGGGGTGCGCGCTTGCGTCGCGATGGCGAACGACATGTCGCGTTATTGCGGCGATCGACCCGCGCCATGATTGTCCGCGAGGTGACGCGCGTGGACTTGGCCGGCGACCGATCCGGTCTGAAGCTTGGCGTGCTCAGGTGTCGTCGGCGCGCCAGTGGCCGGATTTTCCGCCGCGTTTTTCGAGCAACCGGATGCCTTCCATGCGCATGCCACGATCGACCGCTTTGCACATGTCATAAATGGTCAGCAGGCCGACCTGCACCGCGGTAAGCGCCTCCATTTCAACGCCCGTGCGCCCAACCGTTTCAGTGGTTGCCGTGCACAGCACGCAATGGGCGGACGCATCGAGCGTGAACTCGACGGTGACGCGGGTGAGCGGAATGGGGTGGCACAGCGGCACCAGGTCGGCGGTGCGCTTGGCGCCCTGGATGGCGGCAATGCGCGCGATGCCGATGACGTCGCCTTTCTTTGCGCTGCCGTCGCGGATCATCTCGAAGGTGGCGGGCGCCATTTCGATGCGCCCATGCGCGATCGCGACACGACGCGTTTCGTCCTTGCCGCCGACATCGACCATGTGGGCCTGGCCGTCTGCATCGAAATGAGTGAGACCGTTGCTCATTTTGCGGATGTTAGGTTCGCGTGCGCCGCCGCCGGGTGGCCGTATGACAGGACCCTGACTGCAACCGGATGTGCTCGGAGGGAACCGAAACAGGGTGCAGGTATCATAGCATCACGATGATCAAACGCGCCCTTGCCTTCCTGCTCAGCGCCTTGCTCGCGCTGCAAAGCGCGGCTGCCGGATTGCCCGATCTGGGCGAATCCTCGTCGGCCGATCTGTCACCGTCGGAAGAACGGCGCATCGGCGAGCGCGTGATGCGCGAGATCCGCCGCGAAGAGCCGTCCTATCTCGACGATCCCGAGACAGAAAGCTATCTCAACGCCCTGGGCGGCCAACTGGTTGCGGCCGCGCCGGTGAGCAGCAGCTACCAGTTTTTCGCCATCAGCGATCCGATGATTAACGCCTTTGCCATGCCGGGCGGCTACATCGGCGTTCATACCGCGCTCATTCTCACGACCGAGAGCGAGTCTGAATTGGCCTCGGTGCTCGCCCACGAGATTGCGCACGTCGAGCAGCGCCACATCGCGCGCATGGCAAGCAAACAGGGCCAGACCAACCTCGCCATATTGGCCTCGATGCTGGTGGCCGTGCTTGCCGCGCGGAGCAACGACCAACTCGCCCAGGCGGCCGTTGTCGGTGGCCAGGCGGCGAGTATTCAGGCGCAACTCGGTTACACCCGCGAATTCGAGCGCGAAGCCGACCGCATGGGCCTGCAGACGCTCGAAGCGGCAGGCTTCGACGTACGCGGCATGCCGGGGTTTTTCGAACGCCTGCAACGCGAGACACGGCTCTACGAGAATAATGCGCCGTCGTATCTGCGTACCCACCCGCTCAACGCCGAGCGGATCGCCGATCTCGAAAACCGGGTCGCGCAGATGCGCTACAAGCAGGTTGTCGGCTCGGACGATTTCGCGCTCATTCAGGCGCGGCTCCGCGTGCGCAGCGCCAGCGCCGCCGACGCACTGCGGCGCGCGCAGACACGATGGGATCAGGCCAATGCACACGATGCGGCGCAGCGCTACGAATTGACCTATGCGCTCATGCGCGCCGGCAAAGCCGACGCAGCGCAGCGCACCTACGCCGGCTTCCCTGCT